>DUES01000124.1 GCA_011192055.1 Dehalococcoidia bacterium | reverse complement strand
TGCAGTAGCAGTGGGCGTATTGTCTCATGTCCCATTGTCTAGCGCCGTTGCAGGCGTCGCAGCTACCGACCTCTTTCACACATCAAAACTGCACGCCTACTTCCTTTTTGGGGGGTGTAGCAGCTGCGGTTCATTGATGTAGGTGGGAATGCCCTCTTCTTCGAATATACGGTCGATTTCAGCGCGGTCCTCGGAGCTCAGTTGCCATTCCGCAGCGACACCGTTCTCCTTAAATTCTTGCTCATTGCGCATGCCTACAAGAGCGACAGAGACCGCCGGATGTCCGAGTGCCCAGGCGATGGCGAGTTGTGCCAGCGACTTTCCGTAACCATCCGCCAGTTCTGCAAGCCGCTTACCGACCTGTAGTTCCTTGAGGAAATGCTCGCGCTCAAACAGGGGCAGTCCGAAGGCGCGCATGTAGCTTCGCCAGTCGTTTCGAGCGAACGTGGTTTCTGGGGTAAAGGCACCAGTAAGTAATCCGAAGCCGAGGGTGCCATATCCCATGAAACCGATGTTATGCTCAAGGCAGTAAGGTAAGACTTCTTTTTCCATGCGCCGGTCAAAAAGATGGTAGCCGACCTGGTTTGCCGCCAGGCTTCCATGCTTCTGACACGTCTCCATCATATCGATGTCGAAATTTGATACACCGTAGTAACGGACTTTTCCATCTTTCTTGAGCTGCTCCAGGGCGCCCATCGTCTCTTCCAGCGGCGTAGTATGGTCGCGCCAGTGGATTAACAGCAGGTCTATGACGTCGGTCTGCAGTCTTTGCAGACAGCCTTCCGCGCGTTTGATTACATTATCATGTGTGGAGTTGGTACCTGTCACCCTTCCTTCGTCACTGTAATTGAAGCCGACCTTCGTGACCAGCGTAATCTCTTTACGTCGCTCACCGAGAGCCTGGGCAAGGAGTTCCTCCGAGTGAAAGGGACCATAGACTTCCGCCGTGTCAAACAGGGTTATGCCGTGGTCTATCGCGGTGTTTACGGCCACGCGTGCTTCGTTGACATCAATGTCGCCGTACATCGTGGTGCTCATTTCCCAGGTGCCGAAACCTATGGCGGAGCAGACGAGGTCAGTGTTACCTATCTTGCGTTGTTCCATTATGTAGCCCCCTAAAATCAGTCACTATTTGATTAAGTCCGGGTGTGATGACTGTCACCGTAGCACATGCCGGAGAGATGTTCAAGCAATGACGTACTGGATTCGGAACCTGCACCTGCCGTACTGTCCTGTCCCGACTTCGGTGTTTACAGACGTGCCTGTGAGTATCCCATTCCTCACCAGCATACCAGCGAGTCGAGGAACAACTGCCTCAGGTCTTCGGGTGTGAATGGTCTGGGTGACAATCTGGTCACACGCTGCTGCGGTAAGGTCCCTTCGACCAGCTTGTCAACATCCTTTTCTGTGAATTCCACAGCAGACAGACCGTTGGGTATTCCGGCTTGTTTCATCAGCGAGACTAATCGGTCGGCAAGCAGGTCTCCCCCGTCATCCGGGCTGCAGTCGGTCGTATCTGCTCCTGCCAGCCGGGCGGCTTCAAGGTGGCGCTGGGGGGCGGTCGGGGCTGTGAACCGGTAAAGGGCTGGTGCAGTGAGAATGACAGCCATTCCGTGGGGAACAATCGGATGGTCCGGGGAATATCCTTCAGGAATGTAGCCACGCGCCATACCGGACACGGGATACGACATGCCGTGTCCCAGATGTGTACCCGCGTTCGCAAAGCCGATTCCCGCCAACGTAGCGGCCAGAATCATCCGGCTGCGGGCTTCCATGTCTGACGGGTCTTTAACAGCCCGGATGATGTTGCTGCCTGCCATCTCGATAGCCTTTGCTGCCCAGATGTCGCTCAATGGATTTGAGCCCTGGTAAGCAGGTCTCAGCCCCGGATTCTCGGGTGCCTGTCGTTGACTGTAGGGTACGGCCGTAAAACACTCCAGCGCATGGGCCAGAATGTCGAAACCCGTACACGCTGCCACCATTCCGGGCATGGTTCGCGTGTTCTCGGGGTCGACTATCCCGAGAACCGGGCGCAGGTGCCGATGGGCAATCCCCGTCTTGGCATGCATCTCAACAAAGTCGAATATGGCGACGCTTGTGACTTCGCTTCCGGTTCCTGCCGTTGTGGGAATACAGATTAGGGGCTTGAGGGGACCGGGTACAGGAGTTCCCAGTCCTACCGGAGCATTAACATAGGTGAGGAAATCTGCGGGATAGGTGGAGTAGAGATTCGCGACTTTAGCTGTGTCCATACTTGACCCTCCGCCCACACCCACGAAGCCGTCAAACCGCCCCTCAACGGCAAAATCTATAGCCGCCCGCAACGAGGCGTCCGTGGGTTCTATCCGGACGTCACTGTATAGAACCGGGTCCAGCCCCGCATTCGCCAGAGCATTGAGCGTTACCTTGACTGCTTCCATTTCTGCCAGATTACGGTCCGTCACAACCATCACCCTCGTAACACCGAGGTCGGCCATATCGCTCCCCACTTCCCGGGTTGCTCCGGGGCCATACTTAATACTGGCCGAGTCCATCCTGATTACAGATTCCATATCCATGGTTCACTCCTCCTGCGCGTTACTTTTAACTGTTTGCGATTATCTGACACGACTGGAGCGGTATCAGCCCGAAAATCACTACCGTATCATAAAGTAGATGAAGTAATCTGGCAACTGTCCGGAGTTTATTAACTCGCGTTAAGTCCCCGTCCGGCAGGCTGCTGTTTCTGAAAGACAGGAATGGGTTGTCGGCAGAATCAGGAATACCACCGTTGCAGCCGGCAAGATATGTGCACGCTGTCACACCGGATAGCGGACTATAAAATATGTCAGTTTTTTGAATTTGACAGAAGGTAGACAAGGCGATAAAGTGAAGCAAAATAAGATGAGAAGGAGGGGTGATGGCAGGTATTACGTCTTTCAGTGCTTATGTGCCCCTGCCCCGGATGGGGCAGGAAACAGCAGGTTGGGCAGCACGAAATGAAAGGGCAATTGCCTCCTTTGACGAGGATACCCTGACAATGGCGGTTGCCGCAGTCATGGACTGCATAACTGATGATGATAGAAAGGAGATTGACGGAGTTTACTTCGCCTCTACAACTCCTCCTTATGCAGAGAAACAGGCCGCCAATATGCTGGCTACCATTGTGGACCTCGGTAAAGAGGTATTCTGCACTGATATCGCCAACTCGCTTCGTGGCGGGACAATTGCCCTGAGAGCAGGCCTGGATGCCATAAAGGCAGGTTCCGTGAAGAAGGTGTTACTGACAGGGTCCGACATGCGTATTCCCCAGCCCCGTTCGGGAAACGATACTATCTTTGGAGATGGTTCGGCTGCAATTGTGCTGGGGAGTTCGGGCGTAGTGGCCGAGATTGAGGACAGCTACAGTATCTCCCACGAGATACAGGATGTATGGAGACTTGAAAAGGATGAATACGTCCGCTCCTGGGAAGACCGGTTTGTTTTTGAGAAGGGGTATCTGATAGCCATGCCGCAGGCAATATCCGGTTTTCTGTCAAGGTCAGGGGCTGAAGCGAAAGATTTTACCAGGTTCGTGTTCTATGCTCCCGATGCCAGAAGACACAGGGAAATGGCCCGTAAAACCGGTTTCGATGAGAGTCAGGTCCAGGACCCGATGTTTGATACGGTAGGAAATACCGGCACCGCCTCTGTCCTGATGATGCTGGTGGCCGCCCTGGAGGAGTCCAGTCCCGGCGACAGGATTCTCCTGGCCAGTTATGGTGATGGTGCCGATGTCTTTTCTTTAAGGGTTACGGATGAAATTAAGAACGTCCGGGGAAAGAAGACCCTGAAAGATTACATAGGAACAAAACGGCTGCTCCCCACCTACGAGACCTATCTGAAATGGCGGGGAATTCTTGATGTGGCAGCTCAGGCACGCCGTCCGTCGCTGAGGACACCTTCTGCCGCTGCCATGTTCAGAGAACAGGATACGGATTTCCGCCTGTACGGAGTTACGTGTAAAAAATGTGGTTACAGGCAATACCCGCCACAACGGGTCTGTACCAAATGCTATACCAGGGATGAGTTTGAGCCGATACGTTTCTCCGATAAGAAGGCTACAATTAATACCTTCTCCCTGGACTATCTGGGAGCAACTCTGGAACCACCCACCGGAGTATGTATGATTGATTTTGAGGGTGGGGGCAGGATGATGGCCATGATAACCGACCGTATTCCCGAAGAAGTAAAAGTCGGCATGACTGTGCAGATGACCTTCCGGAAGCTGTACACTGCTGAAGGAATTCATAATTACTACTGGAAATGCATGCCCGTTAGAATATAGAAAGGGGGG
>DUES01000123.1 GCA_011192055.1 Dehalococcoidia bacterium | reverse complement strand
TGCAATTGCCAGTCCGTTGAGTTCAGCGGCATCGGTGGTAAGCACACCTTCACCGCCGGAGAAGGTGGCGATGGCAACGCGGTTCCCTTGCGGTTCAGGAAGGTATTCAAAAGCCTTGGCGAGGTCAAAGAACTCATCCAGTCCTTGTACGCGTATTGCGCCGGCCTGTTTCAGCGCAGCATCTACGACGATATCGGACGACTTCATTATTGCCGCGGTGTGAGAGGAAGCTGCTATGGCTCCGGCAGTAGTCCGCCCGGATTTCAGCACGATAACCGGCTTGTGCGGAGTGATATCCCGCAAAACTTTCATTAAACGGCGGGCGTCACCGGCAATGCTTTCCATGTGAAGTGCGATAACCCTGGTGCTTTCGTCCTGTGCCAGGTACTCCAGCGTATCTACCTCGTTGATGTCCATCTTGTTACCCAGGTCGATAAGCTTATTGATACGCAGACCCAGATTGAAGGCAAGCCAGTTCAGGCGGGGCTGGTATAGGCCGGACTGGAAAATGAGAGAAAGTCCGCCGCGGGGCAGTTGTCCGGCGGAGGGCCCAAAACCAATCATGAAACTGTTAGCCGAATTGACCGGACTGAGTGCGTTCGGGCCGATAGCCCGGATGCCGCTTTCCCGGAGCAGACCAAGGATTTCGTTCTGCAGTCCCCGTCCATCGGTACCTGTCTCGGAAAACCCTCCGGCAATGATGGTAATGCCTTTTACTTTTTTGGCAATACATTCACGCACGATTTCCGGCGTAATCCTTGCCGGGACCGAGATTACGGCCACGTCAATATCATCATCGATACTAGTTACATTGGGATAGGCTTTCAACCCGAGGATTTCGGTTGCGTTTGGATTTACCGGGTAGACCTTGCCGGGGAACTTCAGGTTTACCAGGTTCCCTACAAGATGATAGTTGGTGGTGTATTTGTTACGACTGGCACCCACCACGGCAACAGTCTTCGGGTGAAAAAACAGGTCCAGGAAGTGTTTCGAGTTACTCATGTAACCTCCTCTTTATACTCTTTATGCTTAAGGTCTAAGGTAACGTCACCGGTAGAAGCCGGTTGGTTAAATCCGTATCACTTTCAGTACGGGCCCTGATGTAGTTGCCCGTAATTCCCGTCCAGCTGCCGTCCGCCGTTTGTTGTTCCCAGAGAACGGCCACCGTCCTGCCGGAAAAGCGCGACCGGAACTGCCTGTTACTTTCTTCTGCCAGGCTTAGCATCTTTTGCGTCCGTTGCTGCTTTACTGCGTAGTCCACCTGCCCGGGGAGATGCGCAGCTTCAGTGCCCGACCGGGCTGAGAACGGGAAAACGTGTATCCGGGCGAATTCCATATCCTGACAGAAACGGTAGCTCTCCTCGAAATCTTCGTCAGTCTCGCCGGGAAAGCCGGTGATTATATCCGTCGTGATGGCGACGTCCGGTACCTGTTCCCGTATCAGCGATACCGCCTCTCGAAACTTGCCGGTGACGTATCGCCGCCTCATCCGTTGCAGTATCCGGTCACTACCACTCTGGAGAGAAAGGTGGAAATGCGGACACAACCGGGTATCGTTCCAGAGCCGGATGAGGGCAAGCGTTATCTCCTGAGGCTGCAGAGATGAGAGCCGTATTCTGGGCGTATCGGTACCGGCCAGGACTTTCTCCAGCAGACCGGTCAGGTTGGTTCCGTCATGATTGTAAGAGCCAACCTTTGTTCCGGTGAGGACTATCTCTTTGTACCCTTCCGTGGCACGCTGCCTGATTTCGGTAATAATCTCATCGGCGGGTATACCGGTCTCGCTACTGCGGACCTTTGGAACGATACAGTAAGCGCAGAAGCTGGTGCATCCGTCCTGTATTTTTATAAAGCTCCGTGTCCTTGCAACCGGAGTGTGTCCTGGCGATGTATCTTCCGGTGCGGAAGGGCAGATAGTATAACCGAGCTCTGCCAGTAGTTCCGGCAGGTCCATCTTCCGTTCATTACCGATAACCAGGTTAACCCCTTTGATTCTGGAAAGTTCCGCAGGTGCACGCTGGGCATAGCATCCCGTAGCTACTATCAGGGCACCGGGATTATTACGAATAACCTGTCGCAGCAAGTGGCGGGACTTGCTGTCTGAAACGTGTGTTACGGTACAGGTGTTAACTATGCAGATATTAGCCGGTTCAGTGCGAGGTACGATGCTGTGTCCGGCCAGGGTAAGTTTCCGGACCAGGGACTCTGTTTCAGCCTGATTCAGTTTACAGCCCAGTGTTTCGAGGGCGATTCTCATTAAGTGACCTTATTATATCCGGGAATATGGTACTTTATGCCCGGAAACAGGAAGTACTACTCGACCAAATTGACGTTACGTCCGACAATCTATTATACTGAGCTTATTCTACTGATATCAAACCATGATGGGATTGTAACTCATATGATGTTATATCATAGACTTACGAAGGGACGGGAGGACCACCTTGTTGAATCATACTGGCAACAGAGTTGTCATTACCGGAATAGGCGCTTTAACTCCACTGGGTCTGGATATTACCACCACGTGGGATAGTCTTATTGCCGGTAAATCCGGCATTGACTACATCACGCATTTCGACGCAAGTGACTTTGAGACAAAGATCGCCGGTGAGATCAAGGGCTTTGAGCCTACTGACTACATCGGGCGTAAAGAGGCCCGCCGCATGGACCGTTTCAGCCAGCTGGCGGTTGTTGCCGGTATGCAGGCAGTACAGAGTGCCGGACTCAAGATTGATGATACTAACCGGGATAATGTCGGTGTGCTGATTGGCAGCGGCATCGGCGGGCTTGTCACAATATCCGAGCAGGTGAGAGTCCTCAGTGAGAGAGGGCCTGACAGGGTAAGTCCCTTCACAGTTCCGATGATGATTGCTGATATGGCATCGGCCCAGGTATCAATAACCTTCGGGGCGAAGGGTCCGAACTTCTGTCCTACCTCGGCATGTTCCAGCGGCTCGGATGCTATCGGCACTGCCTACGAAATAATCAAGCGTGGCGATGCCCAGGCAATGCTTGCCGGCGGTTCTGAGGCTATCATCACCCCGATAGGGATTGCCGGTTTCAATGCCACCAAGGCTCTTTCTACTCATAACGATAACCCGCAGCAGGCTTCGCGTCCGTTTGATACTGAACGGGACGGCTTCGTGGTTGGAGAAGGAGCCGCGATCATAGTACTGGAAGACCTTGCTTATGCGCTGGAACGTGGAGACCGGATTATTGCCGAGGTTACCGGTTATGGTGCAAGCAGTGATGCCGTTCATATTACCCAACCGGCCGAGGACGGTAACGGTGCCGCCCGGGCAATGCGGATGGCACTGAGAAAAGCGGGGCTGGCACCTTCGGAAATAGACTATATTAACGCCCATGGTACATCTACACCGCTGAATGACAAGATAGAGACAATGGCCATAAAGGCGGTTTTCGAGGACCATGCCTACAAAATCCCCATAAGCTCTACCAAGTCAATGACAGGCCATCTCCTTGGAGCAGCGGGCGCTGTGGAGAGCATGGTCTGCTGCATGGTTATTAAGACAGGCATGATACCGCCAACCATTAACTATAATAGTCCTGACCCGGATTGTGACCTTGACTATGTCCCCAACAGGGCGCGTGAAGTTAAGGTCTCAAATACCCTGACCAACTCCTTCGGTTTCGGAGGACATAATTCGGTACTTGTATTCCAGAAATATGACGGGGCGTAGAGTTGAACCATAAACGCTGGAATCTGCTGCCACCAATTCCAGACAGTCTCCTTACCGAATCTCCGGATATCTCCTCGCTCATGGCGCAACTCGTATACAATCGCGGCCTTTCCGAGCCGTCCCGACTTGAAGCATTTTTAACCGCTGATGAGAGACTGGTCGGTGACCCCTTTCTTCTGCCGGATATGCAGCAGGCTGTCACAAGGGTGTACCGTGCCCTGCTTTCCGGGGAGACTATCGCCGTTTACGGTGACTTCGATACCGATGGCATCACAGCCACCGCTCTTCTCGTCCAGGGTCTGAGCAGCCTGGGCGGGAATGTTATCCCGTACATACCGGGTCGGGTTGGTGAGGGACACGGACTCAAGACACGTGTCCTCGAGCGGTTGCAGGGGGAAGGTGTCAGCCTGGTGATTTCCGTCGACTGCGGGATTACGGGTCTGGACGCTGTCCGGAAAGCCCGTCGGAAAGGTCTGGATATTATCGTAACCGACCACCATGCTCCACCGGATGAAATACCGCCGGCAGTGGCAGTGGTTGACCCCAAGCTGCCTGGCTCGGAGTTCCCGTTTACGGAGCTGGCCGGAGTAGGTGTCGCCTACAAATTTCTGCAGGCATTACTTCGCAGCCTGGGTCGGGAACAGTTGCTCGATGGTGTGATGGACCTTGTCGCCCTGGGAACCGTGGCAGACATGGTGCCCCTTGTCAGTGAGAACCGTTACCTCGTAAAAGAAGGACTTAAACGACTGAATACCGCTCCGCGCCTGGGCATACGGGAGATGATGTCAAAGTCCAGCCTTATCGAGGGTAAACTTGCCTCCGAGAATATTTCCTGGGTTATCGCTCCCAGGCTGAACACGGCCAGCAGGATGGACCACGCCCTGCCCAGCTACGAGTTGTTAATGACGGACTCCCGGGAAAAGGCACAGCAACTGGTAGCATGGCTCGAAAAGAAGAATACGGAGCGGCAGCAGTTGACCAGAAAGTCGGTGGACGAAGCCAGGGAACAGGTGTTTGCCCAGGGAGTCCTGCCACTGCTCATGGTTAGTGGTGAACGTTATCCCGCCGGTATTGCCGGACTGGTTGCGGGAAGACTAACGGAGGAGTTCTACCGTCCGGCGGTAGTTGTGAGTGTGGGTAAAAGAGTCTGCAGTGGCAGTTGCCGCAGTATTCCCGAGTTCAATATAATCGAAGCACTAAGTCACTGTGGCGATATATTCTCGCAGTTCGGCGGGCACGCACAGGCTGCCGGATTTGTCATACCCAGCCGGAATCTGTCCCTGCTGCGTGAGCGGTTACAGGAAATGGCGGCGGAACAACTGGTTGGCGTTGATTTGCGCCCCAGGCTGGATATCGATGCTGAAACTACCCTGCCTGCCCTTGCCGGAGATACCTACGAGTCTATCCGACAACTTGCCCCTTTCGGCCAGGGCAATCCTTTGCCCACGTTTCTTTCACGACGGGTGGAGGTGGTTGACTCTCGCACTATGGGTAATAATGGTGACCATATCCGGCTGAAAGTAAGGCAGGAAGGCTCTGTCTGGGATGCAGTCGGTTTCGGGATGGGGTCGGAGCAGCCCGGCGTAAACGATGTTATAGACATCGTGCATAACCTTGAGGTAGACCACTGGGGCGGCCAGGCAACGCTGCGCCTTAATATGCTTGACTTCGCTCCGGCCGATTGAAGCCCGCAACAGCAACACCGCAAGCAGGTTAAGCCTAATTTAACCCTTTGAGACACCGGTTTGTTACAACTTTGTTATTGGCTGTAGCTGTTGCCCCACTTCTCAGTAAAAGCTATGTCCGTAAGTTGCTTCCTCAACTTATCGGGAGATTCCGCCGGGTACCCGAGCGAAAGGGCGCAAATCAGCTGCCGGTCCTGCGGAATACCCAGGGCCTCTTTCACAAGGTTGTCCTGAAATCCGGGGTTTATCCAGCAGGTGCCCAGTCCCAGGGCGTGCGCTGCCAGCATCATGTTGCCTGCTGCCAGAGAGCCGTCCTGCACCGGGCAGCTTGACGCCCTCGGGTCAATACAGATGACGATTCCTGCCGGTGCTTCATCCAGGAACCAGCCAAACATAAAACCCTTCGTTACCCGGCGTTTGACCTCGGGGTCAGTTACGGTAATAAAGGTCCATGGCTGCGAGTTGCTTGCCGAAGCTGCCCATTGGCCTGCCTCCAACACCTTCGTTAGCAGTTCCTCCGGGACAGGGTCGCTTTTGTAACTCCGGATGCTCCTTCTGGTCAGGATTGCTTCAAGTGCCTCCACGCTGCTACCTCCGTATCGTAATACTGTTTTGCTGCCGGACTGCGTTGAGCAGTCCCGGTACACCTTCGGGCCCCACCTGGCCAACTACGTTAACCGGACTGATAGCCCTGGGTTCGTCTCCCCGGCTGACCGGCGTCTTTCCAAGGAAAATACAGAGTGCCTGTCCCTGCGGCCAGTAGGCAATATCTCCCACGGCAACTATCTCCCGGGCGTCTTCGGCCTCCTCCATCGCCAGTGGTATGGAGAAGTATATCTCATCTCCCCAGAGGTTGAGTGAGGTTGTGATTGGAAGAATATCAAGAACACCGGCGGCTGTTTCGGTCTCGTTAAGCAACGCGCTTACTTCGGTTTCCCCAACCGTTATCTTTATCTGGTTTCCCATCATCACCTCCTGGATTAACCGTTCAGTCATTGCGAGGAGCCTTGCGATAAAGCAATCCCGGGATTAGCTACCGGATTCCCCCCTCAAAATAGCAGCAGCCCATCTGCCGGTACAGTATTTATCCACTTTCAACAGGGAATACACGGACTTAACAGTCCCGTTCTGACGGTAAGAAG
>DUES01000122.1 GCA_011192055.1 Dehalococcoidia bacterium | reverse complement strand
GCAGTTACCTGGGAAACACTGCTGCTTTGCCGCCTGTTCGATAGCGAGGAGCGCAAGCAGATAATGGAGCGCTTTATCAAGAAATAGTGTTCCGTAGCGTGGATAGCTGCGGATTTCATGCCTGACCTGCGAGGACGAAATGCCGGATACTGACAGGAATAATGCCAGTAGAGTAACCATGTTTGCCGGCAAGGGCGGTGTCGGTAAGACCACCTGTGCCGGTGCTACAGCCCTTCATCACGCCACACAGGATGGTAAGACGCTGGCAATATCCACCGACCCCACTCCTTCGCTGTCGCACATCTTTGAACTGACCGACAGGCCGAAGCCGGTCAGGGTGCTTGACGGACTGTATGTAGCCGAGCTCGGTAAGAGTGAAATCAGGGAAATGTGGGATAGTAAGTTCGGGTGGGAAGTCTACGAGGTCTTTTCCTCTTTCGTAGCAGTAGAGTACGATGAGTTTACAGACTTCGTCACTTCTATCCTGCCCGGACTGCATGACGAATTTATGGTCGACTACATCAAGGAACTCAGCCGGTCGGAAACGTACCGGCAGATTGTCTGGGATACCGCTCCGATGGGACAGACGCTGGGTCTCCTTGAAACTCCCGCTATGCTGCGCGAACACCTGAGACCTGCCCCGCGCATTTATTCCAGGTTGAAGCTGGGACGGGAAACACGTAAACCGGTGCTCGATATAATTAAGGGCTGGGAGCAGCTATCCGCCGAGGATATGGACTTTCTGCGGCAGGAGGTCCGGTTCGTTATCGTCACTATCCCCGAAGCACTGGCGCTGGAGCAGCTTGACGGCATTTTCGGAGAAATGGACCGGTACGGCTTCAGCAGCGAGCAGCTTGTTATCAATAATGTCATCAAAGAAATCGGTGACTCGGATTTCCTCCGTGCCAAAGCTGAGCAGCAGCAGACCTATATCGAGCACCTGTACCGGACTTGCAGTAATATGCGTATTGTCGAGGTGCCGCTGTTTCCCCACGAAATCAAGGGAGTTGACCGGCTTCGGAAGGTTGCCGTAAGCCTGTTTGCACAGGAAAGCAGCTAACAGCCACCGGTCCGGGTACAGGCGAGGATCGGGTTCAAATCGAGCGTTTTAAGTACGAATAAGACGGTTTCTGTCATGCTGGTATCACTGTAAAAGAGGTGACTCCGGCAGTGACAGTCACTGGAACCGAATCCCGGAACAAGTTCGAACTGCTCTCCGAGTGAACGGGCTATGGCACATTCCATCCTTTCAGCGGTATGACAGGTAACTATCTCTTCAACACGGGCTTTCTCAAGCAGGTAGTCGATATGCCAGTGCAGCTTCTTTCCGGTACGCAGGTGACGATCCAGTCTCGGTTGCAGCCCCCCGAGGGCTGACCCGGCATAGGCGTAATGACCACCTGGAAAATGGACCGGTCCGAGCCTGCCTGTGGTGAGAGTCTCATCTTCAGGCAACCTGATGAGGAGGATATAGCTGCCCTTCGGTCTCAAGGTAGTTTCAGGGAGGGACATCTTATTCCTTTTTTTCGTCCGTCCCGTCGATTTTTTCCACCTCGATAGTGCATTCGGTGACAAGGGCAGCAAAAGCCCCCAGAGCAGCGAGGAGGGGTACCGCTATGATAGTAGCTGCTGCTGCCGGAGCGCCGATTGATAGTGGTATCTCAAGTATGGTGCGGTCTTCATGCAGGATTCGTACTTTCCTGATATTCCCCTCGCGGATTAACTGCTTGACCTTTTCTATGAGCTGGTTGCCTGTTACCTTAATCTGTTCTACGGACATTGCGGACCTCCTCATGCAGTCTGACATAATTGTAGAATATTCAACAGACAGATACCAGCAGGGAAAATGTTATGGAAAGAACGGACGTTCATGATATACTTTAAAGGTGACCTGTAGTAGAGGGGAGTCGTATGAAAGGGAAGGATTTTCTTTCCATATCTGATATTGCAGATGAAGATATTACCTCGTTCATAGCTGAGGCTGTTGCATTAAAGGCTCAGGGCAGTTCTACCATCCTGAAAGGCAAGACATTAGGCCTGCTCTTCGAAAAACCGTCTCTGCGGACCAGGATAAGTTTTGAAGTCGGGATGCGCCGACTTGGTGGCGAGGTTATATATCTCTCTCCGGCTGAAGTAGGTCTCGGGCAACGGGAATCAGCCCCCGATGTCGCACGGGTCCTTGGCAGGTACTTTGATGCTATTACCGCCCGTACTTTTGTTCACCGTACTGTTGAGGAACTGGCCAAGTATTCCGGCGTGCCGGTGATAAATGCCCTGTCCGACCTTGAGCACCCCTGCCAGGCCCTGGCTGACCTGCTCACCATTTACGAGAAAAAAGGCGGATTAAAGGGTGTAACCCTTGCCTATATCGGCGATGGCAATAATATCGCGAACAGCCTGCTGCTGCTGACGGCGCTGGCCGGCATGAACTTTAAAATCGCGTCTCCGCAAGGGTATGAAGTGGGAGAAGATATCCTGAATACCGCCCGGGAATATGCCGCACGGAGAGGCAGCACGATTACGTGCACGCAGTCGCCACGTGAAGCGGTCAATGAGGCAGACGTGGTCTATACTGATGTCTGGACGAGTATGGGGCAGGAAGCGGAGTCACAGCAGCGACTGACGGCGTTTTCAGGTTACCAGGTTGATGCCAGCCTGCTTTCCATGGCCAGGAAAGACGCCATATTCATGCATGACCTGCCCGCTCACCGGGGGGAAGAAGTAACCGATGATGTCATGGACGGCCCGCAATCGGTAGTATTCGACCAGGCGGAGAACCGCATGCACGCACAGAATGCCCTGCTGGTGAAGGTACTGGCCGCCCGGTAAGAACAGGAGTGCCTGTGGCCAGGGAGTAGTGGCTGACCAGTTTTGCCGAATGTACCTAAAGAGGTTTGTCTATTTCCCACAATACCAATTGGAACCGGGCTGTTTATAAATGAGTATAATGAATTCAGAAGAAACGTTGAAGACACGAACCAGGAAGCCTTTTGTGGCTATTGTCGGCAGGCAGAATGTTGGTAAATCCACCCTGCTGAACAGACTGGCGGGACGGCGAATAGCTATCGTCGAAGACCTGCCGGGGACCACGCGTGACCGTGTTGTGGTGGATATTACCTGGAATGACACCGTGTTTACCTTGGTGGATACCGGAGGTCTCCTGATTGACCCCGATACGACCATCGGTCGCGGGGTACGGGAGCAGGTGGAACTGGCTATTGCCGAGGCTGATGTTATCGTCTTCCTGGTTGATGTCCGGAACGGTATAACACCGGATGACCTGGAGGTGGCTGACCTCGTGCGGAGGGCTCGTAAACCGGTGGTCCTGACAGCAAACAAGGCTGATAATGACCGGTTGGAGATACATGCCGTAGAGTTCCACGAACTGGGACTGGGCGAACCTCTTCCAGTCAGTGCTCATCATGCCAGGGGCACCGCCGAACTGCTGGACAGGATTACGGCACTTTTACCGCCATCTACAGTTGAAGCCGGACCGGATATCATGAAAGTGGCCATTGTCGGCAGACCCAACGTTGGTAAATCAATGCTGCTCAATGCCCTGCTCGGTAATGAACGCTCTATTGTTGACGATACACCGGGCACAACCAGGGACGCCGTTGATACAGTACTTGACTTCAATGGTGAAAATGTGTTACTTATTGATACTGCGGGAATTCGCAGGCGGGGCCGCCTTGAAGCGGGGATAGAAAAATACAGTGTCATGCGGGCGCTTCGGGCTGTTGACCGGGCTGATGTCGTCCTGCTGGTGATGGATGCCACCGAGTTGCCTGTGGCACAGGACATGCACATTGCCGGGTATGTACTGCAGGCCTTCAGGGGGATAATACTGGTGGTCAATAAATGGGACCTTATTACTGATAAGAATAAGGTTGAATGGGATAGATATCTGAAAAGTCAGTTTAAGTTTATGACTTGGGCTCCGGTATTGTATACATCGGCCCAGTTTGGTGATGGTGTGAAAAATATCCTGCCCCGGGCAAGGCAGGTTTACCGGGAAAGACTCAAGCGATTGCCCACTTCAGAAGTAAATAGTATTGTTCAGGAGGCGGTGGCAGCACATATCCTGCCGAGGAAAGGGCGTAAGCAATTGAACGTCCTGCATGTAACGCAGGCAGAAACAAGCCCACCGACATTCGTATTTTTTGTTAATGATGCCAGGATGGTTCATTTCTCTTACCGGCGTTACCTTGAGAACAGGTTACGCCAGGCTTATGGCTTCACCGGCACACCGCTGCGACTGGTCTTCAGGACAAGGGGTGAAGCATGATAATTGGTAAGTATCTTGCCTGTATGCTGGTGGGTTACCTGATAGGTTCCATTCCAGTCGGGTACCTGGTTGGTAAATGGCTGGGCAGGGTAGATGACAGGAAGCATGGACGCGGTAAGACAGGTGGCACCAACGTACTGCGAACGGCCGGTATAAAAGCCGGTTTACTGGTCGTCACCGGCGACCTTGCCAAGGGCGTGCTGGCCGTAGTAATTGCCGGTCTGATAATGGACAACAGCTACCTGGCTGTGGGTAACTTCGGATTCGGAT
>DUES01000121.1 GCA_011192055.1 Dehalococcoidia bacterium | reverse complement strand
TCTTACAACTGAACCTGCGCTGGTTTTTATGCTTCAAACGTTATGGACTTCAATGACAGATAGTATGAAAGCAATATTCGGGCAACCACCATCAGGCGAAAAGACTGAAGATTTGGTTTTCCTCAAAGAGCTTATTGAGGCGGGGAAGCTAAAGCCGGTCATTGATAGAAGCTATCCGCTGGAACAAATTGTTGAGGCTCACAGGTATGTCGAAACGGGACGCAAGAAGGGAAATGTAGTAATCACTCTGTAGACAAACTGCAATAGACCAATTTGGGGAGGAGGCAAATAGTATTAAAAGCAGCAGGAAAGAAACTCAATAACATCCGGGAGGCAATTTGTGGGGCGTCGTTTATGTTTATCCTCTTCATACTGCCTTTTCTCAGGTCCAGATACCAGAAGTGGGGGACCACCGATGAGGAGTTACAGAGAGAGTTTCCGGGCGATGAGCTGATTAAGGATGTGAAAGGCTGGTATGACCACGCCATCACTATCAACGCTGCACCTTCCAATGTGTGGCCGTGGATAGTGCAGCTTGGCCAGAACAAGGGCGGATTCTACAGCTTTGAATTATTAGAAAATATCGTTGGAAGCAAGATTCATACCGCCGATGATATCGTTCCCGAGTTTCAGGGTACAGTAGTCGGTGACAGGGTTACGTTGAGTCCCAGGGGGGCTCCTTATATAGTAGCCGCTATTGAACCTGGCCGGGCGTTTGTGCTTCAACTCAGAGTCAATCTCCAGACGCAGGAAACCGTCGATAACACTCAGCCTTTACCTGACAAATACCAGGACTCAAGCTGGGTATTCTTCCTTGAAGAAGCTGCCAAGGGGACTACACGTCTGATAAGCCACTCGCGCAACGACTGGAACCAAAGCAAGACTAATACGTTTTTCTACGGTATGTTCGGTGTAATCTCGCAGGTAATGGACATACAGATGCTGAAAGGCATCAAGAAAAGGGCGGAGAGGCATATAAAATATAACGGCGGCGGAGATAACGGTATAAAATATAATATATATTGTATTATGATGCTATGATTGCTCAAATAGCTGCCTGGGCTGCCGTAACAATATTTTTCGGGCTGATATGTTTTCAAATGTTGTTAGCTCTTGGGTTACCATTTGGGAAAGCTGCATGGGGAGGGAAATACAGAATACTCCCTCCCGGTTTTCGCATTGCCAGTCTGTTCTCGGCGGTGGTTTATATATTTGTATCGATTATTGTACTGGAGAAAGCTGAAGCAATCTCAGTTATTGATAATTTAACGGCAGTCACATATATAACCTGGATATTCACCGCTTTCTTAGGACTGAATACAATCAGTAATTTCATATCGCGCAGCAAATTGGAGAAGCGTATCATGACACCTGTATCATTGACTTTAGCTTTATTATGTTTCATAGTAGCATTCACCTCCGGTTGAGAATGATTAGTTAGCGGCGGCCAGCTAATAGAGTGAAAAAACATAGGGGGAAGAAGACCGTGGCAGATAAGACCAGCCGGACAATCAAGCTGAAAGACGGAAGGTCACTGGGATATGCTGAATACGGTGCACCTTCGGGCAAACCGGTCTTTTACTTTCACGGTTTCCCTAGTTCACGAATTGACTGGCCGCTCTTTGATACTGACGGGACCGCCGAACGACTCAATGCCCGTATTATCGCGGCTGATCGTCCGGGTTATGGTCTCTCCGAATTCAAACGTGGTCGAAATATCCTGGATTGGCCGGATGATGTAATCGAGCTTGCTGACGCCCTGAAAATAGACCGATTTTCCGTACTGGGGATTTCGGGGGGCGGACCGTATGCACTGGCGTGTGCCTATAGGATTCCTGACCGCCTGACCGCAACTGCCATAGTATGCGGCATGGGTCCCTCCGAGGCACCGGGAGCCAGGGAGGGAACAGCCATGCTGCTCTCCGGCAAGTCCGCCTTGATGAGGAAATTACTTTTAATGCTGATGTCTATAGGCTTTCGCCGCAATCCCGATCGCTTTTTATCACAAATGAAAGACACAGTGGCTCATCCGGACAAGTTGCTGTTGGAGCAAACTGAGGTAGTGCAAACGTTCATATATAGTATGCTGGAGGCGTTTCGGTCGGGGACTGGTGGTGCATTCAGAGATGCAGTACTCTACAATCAACCATGGGGATACCAGCTGCAGGATATTTCTATGCAACTGCACCTGTGGCACGGGGAACTGGATACCCAGGTCCCCGTATCTGTAGGCCAATATGTAGCCAATGCTGTCCCGGATTGTCGGGCCAGGTTTCTCCCGGATGAGGGCCATCTTTCCCTGGCTCACAACTATATAGAAGAGGTTTTAAGCATTCTGGTTGCATGAGTATCTAAACAGTGTGCCGGACTTCAAAGAGGGAGAATGTCATCTGCTCTATGCTGTTCACTCCACTCTTCAGTTGCTTCAATACCTGTATAACTCAGAGAATCAGCTGCACATTCACCGTATTTATCCTTTAACATGGTGGCTTCTTCAATAATTATTGGCACGGTGCCACGATGACCCTTAAATTCCTCTGTAGAATAACTTTGCTATCTATATTAACTTTTTCCGGGTTTTCATGTCCCAGCCACGCGCGATTGCACTACCAGTTGATGATTTCGGTTTATCATCACTCACGAACTGACGGCAGTCAACCAGTCACATGACAGTTCCATCAACCACATATCAGCGTATTGTCCGTCGGGAAGCAGCCAAGAATCCTTAAGTACCTCCGTCTTACGAAAGCCTATCTTTTCATAGGCTCGAACAGCCCGGCGGTTTGAAGGGAAGACAGTTAACATAATACGGACAAGGTCAATCTCACCGAAAGCGTAATTCACCGCTTGTCTTAATGCTGTCGTACCGTAGCCGTGTCCACGGTACTCTTTATCCATGATGGCAATCCCGACCTCCGCCCGGCCTTCAGTATCGTCAATTCCTTTGATAGAGGTGTAACCGATAGCCTGTCCATCCGGGCTGATAATACTGAACACAACGGCCCTGATCTTATTCAGACCCGGCGCACTTACTACCTGCGTAAACTGAAGGAACCTTTCTTTTTCATCCGGCAGGAATGGTCTCCATCCCATTGTGTCAATCAATTCAGGATCGGACGACAGTGACATATAGTGAAAGATATGTTCATCTTCCAGTGGAGACAGGGTAACACAGGGCCTGTTATTCATGTTCTTTAGTATAATTGTAAACCGGATAACAGTAAAACGATTAAGCGAGTATTAAGAAGGAGAGCAGGTCTGTTTAAATACCAGTGAAGTTAGTAACAGTATTCTGAAAACGCTGGTGACTGCGTTCAGTTAACCGTTATAAAGATATGATGGAAGGATTACGGCAAAAGGATAAATGGGAGCTGAATAGCGAATATACAATTGTATAATTGAAATATCATGAATAGAAGTGGGGTGCGAGGAATCCCCCGCACCCCACTTACAGGTTTAGTTTAAGAGGTGTAGTGCCTAGTATCCCATCTCTTTCTTCAGATCTTCGTCTATCCAGGCATAAGCCCAGTAATTATGCTTGTGGAAGCCGAAGGATGTCTCGCCGGTGTAATTCTTTACCCATGGCCACCATGCCGTCCACTCGGCTCCGGAGGGCATCAAGATATCGGGGCACAAGGTCTTGAGGTAAACATACAGATCTTTCAGTATAGCATCACGTTTTTCGATATCAGGTGTGGTCTTGGCTATATTCCATTGATCTTCGTAATACTCATCACAGAAACCACCGAAGTTGTAGGCGTGGTCACAAGTGTAATCGTTATACACCTGCGGTCTTGACTGGATGCCATGTGAGATTACGCCCTCGAACGAGCGGTCGAATCCCATGGCTTGAATAGTTGCTTCTTCCATTATTCTCAGTTCAGCATCTATCCCGATTTCCGCCCAGAACTCCTGGAGCATGGCACCAAAGTCCGGTGCTGTATCGGAGACTCCCATGGTTAAGATCGTACTGAAGCCATTGGGATATCCAGCGTCGGCCAGGTACTCCTTCGCTTTATCCGGGTTGTATTCGAAATACTCCTGTACTCCCTCGGGACAATCCTCCAGGGGTGTGAACAGTGAAGGACCATCGGACTCCTGTAGCGGGAAGTAGAATATCATGCCAACGCCCTCGTAGAAGGCCTCAATTAATGCCTGACGGTCTAGTGCCATGTTCATCGCTTTACGGACTTTAATGTCGGTAAAAGGCTCCTTATCCCAGGGGAAGTACAAAAGCCAGCCACCGCCCCTCATAACCTGCCTGCTTTCCAGGATATCCTCCAGTTCAGGGTTAACCTCAATGATATCACGCTTGGCTATCATACCCGCCATCTGGTAGATGTCCATCTTACCTGTACGGAATGCTGCAAGACGCGTTGCCTGTTCGGGGACAATGGGAATAATAATCTTGTCCAGGAACGGTAGCTGGTATGTCTTGCCGTCCTTGGTCCAGGTTGCCCACCAGTCCGGGTTTCTTGCATAAGTAATCTGAGCATCGCTTACGTAGTCCTCAACGTAAAACGGGCCGGTTCCGGCAATATTCTTCCAGTTGTCAAGACCGGCTTCCTCTGATTCTTGAGGGTAGATAAGCATGTACGGTCCCCAGCCAATTTCATAACCCCAGAAGGCCATAGGTTCCACAAACTCGAACTCAATCGTTTTGCTGTCGACCTTTCTGACTTCCTTGATGAAGTTGTGCCTTGGCCATCTTCCCTTACCATCCTCGAAGCCGATTGTGCGGTTTAAGGCCCAGACTACATCATCAGCCGTCAGGTCTCTGCCATTAGTCGGGAACTTGTCCTGCCATTTCACACCCTGCCGCAGGTTGAAACGGATAATGGTGGGTTCCGGGAACTCCCAGCTTGTTGCAAGGGCACCAGTAGCGGATGCGTCCGGAATAAAGTCGGTGCTGACGAATCCGAACTCCCCGGTACCTGACGGACCTTTAGTGAAATCACCCATCAAAAGCCCATCACAGACGAAAGACTGATAGGCGTGCCCCATCCAGGTCCACTTCACCATGTCCCAGCCCGTCGGTCCACCGGACCAGTTCTGCACACAAAAGGCCGGGGTCAGGGTGCCACCGTAAATTGGTTCATCTTTTGCCGGTTCTACAACAACTTCGCCGTTGGAAGTTGTTGGTTCCTCAACATCTCCCTTGCAGGACGGCAGAACCAGTGCTACCACCAGCAGACTACACAGCAAGAGTAGTAATATCCTTCTTTTCATCTCATCTCCTTTAGCTTCTCTTTTTCTCTGGCTGCCATACACTACGGACTCAAGCCTATTTTCACATTACCGGCCTCCCTGCTATCAGCTTATAGATATTCGGTAGATAATTGCACTTAAGTGCAGGATTTATGCTTCAGCCTTTTTAACCGCATTTTTGCGTACCCTCTGTAGCTTTGCGCCGGAATAGCGCCCGACACCACCCCTCAGCCTTGGGTCGAGCAAATCTCTCAATGCGTCACCGAACATGTTGGTACCGTATACGACTAATGCCAGAGCCAGCCCCGGCCATACGGCAATCCACGGGTTCTGCAGCATGAAAGTACGCGCCGAACCGCTCAGCATCCCTCCCCAGCTCGGGTCAGGAGGCGGGATACCGAATCCCAGGAAACTCAGAGAAGCCTCCGTCATGATGATGCCGGGTACACGCAGTGTTGCGAAGACGATGATTGTAGCCATAACGTTTGGCAGTATATGCCGCCACAATACCCTCCACAGTGAACAGCCTGCTGATTTGGCTGCTTCGATATAGACATTAGATTTCACCTGGATTACAGGCCCTCTTACTGACCTGATACCCACAATACCGAACTGCAGCCCGAGTACGATGGTAATCTGCATTATGCCCTGTCCTGTCAGTGACGCCAGCACGATAAGTATAACCAGTGTCGGGAAAACCATGTAGGCATCCACGAACCGCTGGAATATCAGGTCAAACTTACCTCCTATGAAACCGCTGGTGACACCACCGATAACCGATACAACCAGGGAAATAGCCGTAGCGCCGAGGCCTACTATCATGGATACGCGAGCGCCGTAAACAACCCGGGTGAACAGGTCCCTGCCCTGGTTATCCGTCCCCATCCAGTACGAAGTTGATGGTCCCTGGAGGCGGTCAGGCACGTGACTTTCATTCATCCCGTAGGGTGTTATCACGTCGGCCAATATGCCGGCCAACAGAAACACTACCACTATCACCAGTCCCAACGTACCCAACGGCTTTTCTCGAAGTAACCTGTTGAAGAAATCAGCAAACGGTTTACGCCTTTTTTCTTCTCCGGCCCTGGCAGCCGTTTCTCGTATCTCGCTCATTCCTTGCTTCCCCCTATCTATACTGCACCCTCGGGTCCAGCCAGGCATAGGCCAGGTCCACGCGCAGGTTAATAAACATTACACCAGCGGCAATAAAGAAGACCGCTCCTGAAAGGGTGGGATAATCTCTGGTGAAGGCTGACGAAACCACCAGACGTCCGATTCCGGGCAGTGCGAATATCTGTTCGATGATAACGGCGCCACCGATAAGGACAGGTAACTGCATTCCTATTATGGTAATGACGGGGATAAGCGCATTCTTCAGGGCATGTCGCAGCACAACCACCCTCTCTCTCAGCCCCTTTGCCCATGCCGTACGGATGTAGTCCTGCCTGAGCACCTCCAGCATCATGGTCCGCACCATTCTCATGTTGGCGCCTGCCATACCCATACCAACAATAATGCCGGGAACAATGAATTCCCCCAGGTTCGTCAGGGGGTCCTGAGTGAACCTGGTTATGATTATCGGAGGCGACCAGTTCCACCAGATTGAAGGCAGCGTTACCACCATGGTGCCTATCCAGAACCCCGGCACAGCAATACAGAAAATGGCAAAGCTACGCCCTATATAGTCTCCTATCGTATCCTGTCTTATGCCTGAATAGATACCAATCGGGAAAGATATCAGTAATCCTGTTAGCAGGGCCATTGTGCCCAGCTCAAACGTAATCGGCAGTCGGCGGAGAATTTCCTCGGTAACAGGGGTGCTTTCCCACAGGCGGTCCCCGAGGTCACCACGCGTAATGATGTCCTTCATCCACACGCCGTACTGAACCCAGACGGGTTTATCCATCCCCAGTTCCCTTATCAGGGCTTGCTTCTGGTCCGGACTCCAGCCAGCGGAAAGGTCCATCCTGGCTATAAGTATATCCACAGCACTCCCCGGAATGAGGCGGATTATGATAAATACCAGCATGCTGGAAATTATCAGTGTCGGGATGATAAGTATCACTCTACGTATAATATAGGCCGTCATCGAATCTCCTTCTCCACCTCTGGTGACACTGTTATCCGCAATCAGGCTTCAAAATATATAAAATAGCGGGTATACATAGATAACACCCTAAGCCTGTGAAAACAATCGCCATACAACTGCTATCCTGCGTTTTAGTAGCGTGATATCTGATGAAGCCACTTATACCTGGCACATCACGTATGAATATTCCAATAAATATACACTGTCCGTACGTACATGTCAATACGTTTACGTACGAGTTTATCTCTTCTCTATATTTAACATGCAGAAATATGGTCAGTTATAATTGATGTTAATATGTGCTCTCTTGCAGGTTTCCCAACTTCTTTGCACCCAGTTCCTCAACTGGCTGTTACTCATCTGATTTCTATGCGCATAACTATGACAATTGGGACACAGAGCGCTAATGTTTCCTGGACTATTGTTGTTGTAGCCGTTTTCGCTTTTTTCAATTTCAGATTCATTCCGGGTGCTGAGAAAAGATAATAAGACAACCATCCGGACCATAATGCTTATGACCATTGATTTTTATCCTTGAAGCCTCCATACTTGGGACACGCGTAACACGATGCCACCGACCGTTTTCAGTTGGAGGGATGAAATGTCAGGCAGTAATGCAGACCTGGTAATAAAGAATGGAAACATAATAACGGTTGACCGAACCCGGCCGAAGGCACAAGCTTTAGCAATTAAGTTCGGCCATATCGTCGCGGTTGGGGCAAACGAGGACATTGAACCCCTGACCGGAACAGGTACCCGCGTAATCAATGCGTCAGGGCAGACAATTATTCCCGGTCTTAACGATGCACATTGCCATGTTCTATGGGCCGGGCATTCGCACTTTTTACTGGACTGTGGCCCTGACGTAGTTTCATCCCTGAAAGAGATAAAAAGACTGATTGCCGATAAAGCACGGCAAACACCCCGGGGTGAATGGATTATCGGTTACGGATACGACGATACCAAGATGGAAGAGGACTGGTTTCTTAATCGACACGACCTGGATGAAGCAGCTCCGGAGCACCCGGTCTGGATACGTCACGTCGCGGGTCACATGTCGACCACCAACAGCACCGGTCTGGCACGTGCAGGACTGACCCGTGAGGCAGTTGACCCGGTAGGTGGTCGTTACGGGCGAGACCCGTCCACCGGGGAACTTGACGGCGTTATCTACGAGACAGCCCAGGGACAATTTACGCAAGGACCCGGTTCCATTATCTCAGGTACTGCTCAAGGAGATGACCAGGAAGCGATAAAGTGGGCCTGTCAAAGTGCTGCCAGCCTCGGTCTGACCAGTTTCACCGATGCAAGCGTCGACTCTACCGGATTCCAGGCATACCAGAAAGCGCACATAAACGGCAATCTCAGCATACGCACATATATGCTGCCGGCTGTTGAATTTCTTGATACACTGATAGATTCCGGCATACGTACGCGGTTCGGTGATGAGATGCTGCGGGTGGGGGCTATCAAGATAATAGGAGACGGCGCAATTGCGGGTCGGACGGCCTATCTCAGCACGCCATATGAAGGAACAACCGACGACTACGGAATCCTGGCGATAGCTCCTGATGTTCTTGAGGAACGTATCATTACGGCTCACCGGGCAGGATTCCAGGTAGCTGTTCATGCAAATGGCGACCGTATTATTAACATGACGCTGGATGCCTACCGGAAAGCCCTCGAACTGTATCCCAGGGAAAACCACCGTCACCGCCTGGAACATGGCACTGTTGTAACACCGGAAATACTTACCCGGATGAAACAACTGGGTATTGCCGTACTTCCTTTCGGTTCCTATATCTACTACCATGCGGAAAAGATGCGCTTCTATGGTCCGGAACGCCTTTCCATGATGTTTGCCCACAGGTCGTTCCTGGACAATGGAATCGTTGTTGGCGGCAGTTCCGACCATCTTTGTGCACCGTGGCCGCCGCTGGCAGGAATTCAATCCTGCGTTACCAGAAAGGGTCACACGGGAGAGTTACTCGGACCGGAACAGCGGGTTACGCCTGAGGAAGCACTATGGATTTATACTATGGGCAGCGCTCAAACGTCCTTCGAAGAAAATATCAAAGGCTCGATTGAGCCGGGCAAGCTGGCTGACATTGTATTCCTTGGGGCAGACCTGTCACAGGTAGCACCTGAGACGATAAAAGATATCCCTGTCCTGGCAACAATGGTAGGGGGAGAGTTCGTTTACCAGACTTAGAAATCATCCGGTCAACCACTAGGCATATTCTGGTATCGGGACAAGGACAACAGGTTTTGCAGAAGGATGATGGTTTTGTGAAAAATGTAATATATTTTTTAATAAATACCTTGACAACAGTGTTTGAGAATAAGACAATAGCAGCACGCAGATACATTATATGTACCTGTCGGTAAGCAGGATGTTGAAGTACGCATTGATGAAAACAACTGCCGGGTAGCTGGATTGTATATCAGAAAAGATTGTTATTATCTGGAAAACATGCTTCATCTTGAGTCCCACCATTACATTGGCGTCGCTTTGCACTTCCAAACCATCAGTTGAAGTGACATATTGCGGTGAACAAACGAAGCACTCCTGAAAGCCAACATGAAGCAGGCTGAGAAAGGAAAGCAAGTGCAAACGGAAGAAAAACTGCTGTATTCCAGTGACAGGTTCAGGACTTTATTCGAATTTGCGCCGGATGCTTTCTATATAACTGACTTAGAAGGAACATTCATTGACGGCAACAGGGCAGCCGAAGAACTGG
>DUES01000120.1 GCA_011192055.1 Dehalococcoidia bacterium | reverse complement strand
TCATCCAGTTTCATATTCGCTGCCAGGCTGCTGCAGGCCTTGATACCGTATGAAGCGCCGACCATCCACTGTGCAACACCGTCATGTATTTCAACAGCCATGCGGCGGCGTTCATTCTCCTGGGCAGTAGAAATCTCCTGCAGTAACCTCTGCGAATGAATGTATTGCTGCCGTGTAATATCATACAACCTGGTATTTTCCAGTACAATGCTGCTTAACTGGCAAAGAGAGGTTGCGAAATTGATATCGCTGGCAGCGAAATGTGTCCTGCCGTTTACCCTGATGTGATTTAGCGCCCCGATTACTTCTCCCCTTACAACCAGCGGTACGGACAGTATAGCGGATATGCCTGCCGCCGACATATGCCTGCGCAGTTGGGAGTGGTTACGCATTGCCTGGTGAATAAGGACAGGTTTACGTGTAACTGCTATTTTCCGGCATACTTCTTCCCAGTTCGATTGTTCATCACCGGAAGAGCTTCTGCTAACCAGTGCTCCGGCAGTATCATCTTTTACCATCAGTGACACATAATCGGCATCAATACTGGCAGCACTGATATCGACTATTTTCTTGAAGAAGCAACTTATCTCGACTTCAGTTGCCGGCAGATGACTGACATGCTCCATGGCAGAAAGAAATTCATGCCGGATACTGTTCTTTACCTGTCGGATATCATTGATGACATGAATAACTTTTTCTCTGAACCTTTGCTGACTGACGGGAGGAACAAGGAAGGAGCGTATTCCTGTCCCGGCAGCGTCGGTCAGGCTGCAAATAGAGTCTGCATCAGCTATCATCAAAATGCCTGTATCCGGTGATATCCGGGCCAGAATCCTGTCTGGTACCAGCGGTTGCTCCATGCCGATGATGAGAAGTTCAAATGTTTCTTCTCTGACTGCCTGAATTGCCTCTTCAACAGTAGCAACTCCGGTTACGGAGTATCCATCCCGTAACAGAGAATCGATTCTGGAGAGCCGGCGGCGTTCATTGGTTTCTACCATCAGGATTCGGCTGCTTTTCATTACCACCTCATCTCCGGATAAGGTGGTGCTGTGAATTCTGTTGAGGCAGCCAGCCCCTTTTTACCAATGGTTACCGGATATATATATAATTCCATCATAGTAAACCAATATCGGCATATAAAGTCAATCTCCCGGCCATGCTATAACTTACCTGCAGCCACACCCGGATTGACGTTTACCGCTTTATTTATCTGTTGTGTTCCCTCTAATACGTTCTGTAACCTGGAAAGCAGAGTTTTCACCGAGCAGGGTTTGGTAATAAGAGCATCTACCTCATTGCGTAGCTGTTTCAGTCCGGGAGGGTCAGTATTATCAGCCTTTGCAGTGAAGTATATTATGCGGGTTGCCGTCCCGGATTCCCGTACACGTTGGCATACTTCCCTGCCATCCATACCGGGCATCATTAAATCCAGCAGCAGTACGTCCGGACTTTTCTCACGGCAGAGTTTCAGGGCTGTTTCACCGTCCAGAGCTGTTCTGACCCGGTAGCCTTCTATGCTTAATATGCGGTCAAGAGCACTGCATATACATGGTTCATCGTCCACTATCAGGATTTCGATATTGCCCTTATCCATATTCACCTTCGGGACCTGTTGTTTGTTTGCACTCATTCTACGTCACTTCCCGCCTGAACCAGGACTTTCTGTTTCCGGCTGATTGCCAGTGGTAATTCCACGATAAATGCAGCACCACCGGCTTCGTTGTTTTCGGCATGTATCAGCCCGTTATGGTTGGTGACGATGCCGTAGCAGGTACTCAGTCCAAGCCCGGTCCCCTCACCAACATCCTTCGTAGTGAAGAACGGGAAGAACACCTGTTTCAGATTTTCCGGAGGTATTCCTTTACCATTGTCTGTGAAATATATCCTGACCCATTCATTATCCTTGCTCGTGGTGACCTTTATCTGTCCGCTGCCTGATTCCTTGACTGCTTCCTCGGCATTAAGCATCAGATTCATGAATAGCTGTTTTAACTGGGAAGAGTCACCGCGTACCCACAGCGGACCTTCCGCGAAATCGGGGGTTACCACAATGTTGTGCACGCGTTCCGTGTACCGTCGCATTTCAAGCAGCTTCTCCAGGATACGATGCAGGTCCAAACGCCGGACCTGGTACTTGATCCTGCGACTGTAGGTGAGAAGGTCCGTCATAATCCGTGCAGCTCGCTTGGCCTCATCGTGTATTACCTTCAGGTCCGCTTTGGTCTGTTGCGGCACATTACCCGCCATCAGGAGCTCGGAGTATAACAGGACACTACCGAGGGGATTATTCACTTCGTGGGCAATCCCTGCCGTCATCTCACCCAGGGAAGCCAGGAGCTGGGAGTGCTGCAACTGCTCCTGTGTTTTCCGGAGGTCTGTAATATCCTTCAGGCTCTCAATAATGCCCATCAGTTCATTATCGGGACCGCGCAGTGGCGTTGCTGCCAGGATACAGGCAACTTTGTCACCGTTACTTCGCTCGTTTTCTGTCTCACCTTCAATATAGGCATCACCGCTGGTAATACGTGCCATCGGACAGTACTGTGTATGACATAACTGATTGCCCATGTCTTCGTAGCACTTCCTGGACAGTACTTTCCGTTTGTCAAGGCCGCTCAGGAAGGTATACGCGTCATTGACACGTATTACATTGAAATCAGTATCAATCACCCTCATACCGTCGGCAGTAGCGTTGAATATCCTCTCAAGCTCGGCGTAAGCCAGCTTGATTTCCTTCTCCATCCGCTGGTTTTCGGTAATATCACTGACAATGCAGATGATACGGATGTATTCCCCTTCTTTATTAGTCACCCCGGAAGAATCCACGCTGACATCTATCACTTTTCCGTCTTTGCGGACCATTTTGTACTCCGCTCCGTACGTAAAACCATTAAGCAGAGTTTCCTGCAGGAACTTTTGGACCAGGGCAACATAGTCCGGATGAATAAAGCTGGAGATTGACTGCCCGATTAATTCGTCATGGGTATAACCCAGCACCGGATACACCCGGGCATTGCACTCAATAATGGTCCCCTGCCTGTCGATTGATGTGATAAGGTTAGCCGCTGTATCAAATATCAGGTGATATTGTTCTTCACTCTCTTTGAGGGCTTCCTCGGCCAGCTTTCGTTCGGTAATATCCCGGACGGCACTCAGGATGAGTTTCATACCGGAATATGCGATTGTGTGGGCATGCATCTCAACGGGAAGTTGAGAACCGTCCTTACGGAGGCCGTTAAACTCCAGTGTAACATCGCCACTTTCCAGTAAGGTCTGCATTCCGGACTTGATAACCTGGATATCATCTGGAATACCAAGATTAATAAGGTTCATCTCCAGGAATTCGTTCCTGGTATGGCCATACGTCCTGCAGGCCGTATCATTTGAGTAGGTCAGGTTTCCGGAAAGGTCACAGAGAAAGACTGCATCCGTGGCTGCATCCATAAGTTTTGCTTCCAGTTTCAGCTCATCTTCAGCGCGTTTTCTCCGGTTACCTTCTAACATTTGTGCGAGGATGATGCTGAAAAGCAACACGAAAGAAACGGTAAGGCTTGAAATACCGAGGATTTGCCAGAACCGCGAACCGGTACTAAGCAGTGCATCGGTTGGCAGTATTTCAAACTGTGTTGTCCTGTTGAGGATTGCTCCCTCTACGGCTACTTGGTAGGTGATAGACCTGGAAAGCTGGTCCTGGTATCCCGCGGGTGTAAATACGGGACTGGACCTGTCCGAGACCCGGATAAGGACATCACTCCCGGCAACAAAGGGACTGCTGTCACTGAATACGCTTTCAGCGCTAAAAATTACCATGAAGAATCCGTCATTCCTTACCGGAACTATCAGCGAGTATCCTGGTACTTCCGGACTGATATCATACGGGGCTGAAAGATACGGTTCCTTTGAAGAGGCTGCCATTTCCAGTGCTCTTCCCGGCGCTTCGTTTTCAATCCCGGTACCGATGAAGGATAAATCTGGTCCATAGGGCAGGACAAACTCGATATGATGGTCAGGTCCGATGAAGTTTATGGCCTGTATAAAGTGATTGGTTTCAAGGAGGTGGCTGGTGAGTATCAGGTGTTCGGACTGGCTGTCAGGCAGGGGTTTATGGTGACCATCGGGCAGGTCTTCGGAAATGGCAAGGAGACGGGTGTTCAGGTTATCCAGGAGGTAAGCGACCTCTTTTGATGCCGCCGTTTCAATAGTGGCATGAATATCCCTGTACCTCTCTGTGAAGGTATACAGGAAGAGTGTGCCAAACATGAGGGTCACTGCTACAATCAGGATAAGTCGTCTGTAGCGGTGAATTTTTTCAGCAACTTTCATGTATAACCCGATTCAAGGCCGGAGGAATACAGCGATGGTTTTTTCCTGCCTTACAGATTAACCAGTTTCCTGGTTGTTCTGCTGCCCTTTCCTCCTGCACTTTCTTTTAATATTGACCGTTTTCTCTTTACCGGGTGGCGTATGAACTCACCGGTAACTGGTATTACGGTGACGGACAGCATCATGACTGCTGATGACCCGGTTTGCCGTCCGTTCCGCTCTGCGATAATCAGTAATTGGGATAGTCCTACTGCTCCACCTTGCTGGTGAGTTTGACGAAAAGCATTACGAGTGATGTGATAACCAGCACAAAAGATGAGAACCAGATTGCGCTAAGATACGGAACACCCGCGGGAACACCGGCAACCATTAATGTCTGTGCT
>DUES01000012.1 GCA_011192055.1 Dehalococcoidia bacterium | reverse complement strand
TCTTTCTTATGAGCCAGATAACCTCTATCTGGATGTTCTACGTGGCATTTATGATTATAGCGATGGGTTTCAGTTTTGGCTCCTTCATCGTGATGAACACAGCCGTAGCACGCTGGTTCCGGGAAAAACGGAGCCGGGCGCTGACGGTGATATACCTGGGTTTCGGCGCCAGCGGTACGCTGGTTCCCCTGATTGCTCTCTCCATTGAGAAATTCGGCTGGCGGGAGACACTGGTCTGGCTGGCAGTATTGCTGGGTGTTGCCGGTATCATTCTCAGTTCGGTCATGAGACGCCAGCCCGAGGACTATGGATACCTTCCCGACGGCAAAACTACCGGGGAGACAAAAGAATCAAACGGATTCCCGGACAGAAAACTCACTGAAGAACCTTCTCCTGAATCATCCGGGTACACGGTAAAAGAGGCTTTACGGACAAGGGCTTTCTGGCTGCTGTCTTTCGCTTTTCTTTTTCAGCATATCGGTACAAGCGCTGTGATGGTCCATATTGTGCCGTACCTGGAGAGTGTAGAGGTCTCTACAACGATAGCAGCGATGGCAGTGACCGGCATGACCCTGTGCAGTGTCATTGGCAGACTGGGATTTGGCTTTCTCGGTGATTTCACCAATAAGAGGTACCTTGTCGCTACCGCCCTGACTCTTCAGACTATCGGGTTATTTATATTCTCCCTCATTAGTCCGGACAAGAGTTGGCTTATCATACTGTTCCTCCTGACGTATGCGCCCGGTTACGGCGGTCCCATTCCCCTGAGGCCGGCATTACAGGCAGACTATTTTGGCACAAAATCATTCGGGACAATAATGGGTCTGATGGCAAGTGTCAGTATGGCTGGCGGCCTGTTCAGTCCGGTACTTGCCGGCTGGATGTTTGATGTCACCGGCAGCTACCGGCAGGCGTGGCAACTGTTTTCCCTGATAACCCTGCCGTCGGTTATCCTGATATTGCTGGCTAAACCACCCGGCTCCGAGCATAAAACTCCTTGATTCAGAGTATCCTGTTGAAAATCACTATTCCAGGATACGCACCCTCTTGACGAAAACCAGGGCCAGGACCGAGATAAGCGCCAGAGCCGTCGCAAACCCGCCGACCGCCCACTGTACGCCCACAGCCTCGGCGAGCAGGCCTGCCGCGAAGGTCCCGAAGCTAATCAGTCCGAACTGCATCATCAGAATGCTCATTACTCGTCCAAGGTACTGTGGTTTTACATAATACTGAATCAGGGTACCTGCCACCGTCATCTGTCCCGTTTGCCCCAGCCCGATAAATACCATCAGCCCGAGTGAAAATGACCATGACTCTGAGAACGAGAAAGTAGTAAGGGCTATACCAAGCAGAATACTGCTGACAATCATAATAAGACCGCGTTTTCGGTTGGGCAGGGAAGCCAGTACCAGTGACCCGATGATTGCACCCGCCCCTGAAACGCTTAACAGGATGCCCATCCCGGTTGCTCCCACTTCCAGGATGTCCTCACAGAAGATAGGCATCAGCAGGACATAGGGTTGCGACAGCACTATGCCCAGGAGAAGGAACAGCAGCACCAGCCAGATTGTAGTTTCGCTCCGGACATATCTGAATCCTTCTATAATGCCGGACAGAACACTGCCCTCCCTTTTGATAATTGTACTGGTCCGGGGTAAATAGGCTAGAGATAGTGCAGCCAGAAGATACATGCCCGCCATGGTATAGTAGACCGCTTCGAAGTCAAAAGCATCAATCAGAAATCCTGTCAGTGCCGGAGCAAAAAGTCGAAGCGAGTTCATACCCATTGTATTCAGTGAAATAGCATTGAGGAGGTCTTCCGTAGTGACGATTTCCCGGATAAGAGATTCCCGGGAAGGCATGATGATACCCATAACGGCTCCCTGGAACGCTGCTGCTGCTATAAGGACCCACCATGAACCCTCATGCCCGACACTCAGGTAGTCTGTGGTCAGTGCATAAGCAACACCGAGTGATGCCAGTGCCGAGGCTACGTGACCAAAGATTACGACGTACTTCTTCTGTACGCGGTCAGCAATTACTCCGCCAAAAAGTGCGAGTAAGACCATTGGTACAGCGTTAGCCAGAGCTATGCCTCCCAGAATAGCCGCTGAACCGGTCAGACGGTACACCAGCAATGAACGTGCTATCATCTGCATGTTCATTGCAGTCATCTGCGCTACCATAGAAGCAAGATAGATACGGTAGACCGGGTTTTTTAACGAGGTGAATGTCCTCAGGTTACGCAGGCTTTCCCGGAATCTGCCTGGTGTAATCCCAGGGTCACTATTATTCGGGGGGTAGTCATCCATGTTATTCTTCATTCACAAGGCTATACCCACTTCTAACCGTTCCAGTCTACTCCGATATTGTATGATGCGGCAAATAAACCGATTATTGCGGAATAACAGGTTAATGGCAGGCCACATCACAGAATTTGACATAATCCCTCATTAGCCACGTAAGCACAAATCATGTATAATCACAGCGAGGGCATAGTGTGTATGGCTGGCGATGGCCGGCGGAAATGCTCGCTCTACGGAAACAGATATTATAAAGAGGCTGGAATGAAAGGACGTATTGAGATTGACCAGGGGCTCTGCAAGGGGTGCGGACTCTGCATAGCGTTTTGCCCCAAGGAGGCGATTTCTACCTCCGACAAGCTGAATGCCAGCGGGTACCTGCCGGCAATCTTCAATGAGAACGGCGACTGTACCGGGTGTGCCATTTGTGCGCTGGTCTGTCCGGAGGTAGTGATAGAGGTGTACCGTGGCTGAGATTTTAATGAATGGAAACAGCGCTATCGGAGAGGCGGCTATCCGGGCAGGCTGCCAGTGTTATTTCGGCTACCCGATTACACCGCAGAATGAGCTTACCGAATACATGGCGGCGAACCTGGGACGGCGGAAAGGGTGTACTTTTATACAGGCGGAGAGCGAAATAGCGGCGATAAATATGGTCTTTGGGGCCAGTCTCACCGGAGCCCGGGCAATGACTTCCTCGTCCAGTCCCGGAATCAGCCTTAAACAGGAAGGTATCTCTTACCTGGCAGCCTGTGAACTCCCCTCCGTGATTGTTAACATGTCCCGGGGCGGACCCGGTCTGGGGAGCATCGTCGCTTCACAGTCGGACTACTTCCAGGCTACCCGCGGGGGAGGTCACGGAGACTACCGGACTATTGTCCTGGCACCGTCATCGGTCCAGGAACTGGCTGACCTCACGCACCATGCGTTTGACCTTGCCGATAGATACCGCATACCGGTTATCGTTCTCGGCGACGGTATGCTGGGGCAGATGATGGAACCGGTGGAATTCAAACATGAAGCCCCTGAAGAACTATCAGTAAGGAGTGACGGTCTGCGGGGCGCCAAGGGTCGTCCCAGCAGGTTCGTGAGAACGTTTACATCGGTACCGGCGGAACTGGAGCAGATTAACTGGAGTCTTTTCCGGAGATATGGCCTGATAAAGAAAGAAGAGACGACTTTTGATAGTTACCTCGTGGATGATGCCGAGTTGATTGTGGTAGCCTTCGGGGCAGCGGCCAGGATAGCTAAAGGGGCAATTAATACGGTACGCAGCATGGGTATGAAGGTGGGTATGCTGAGACCGATAACGCTCTGGCCTTTCCCCACCGAGGAGATTCAGAAACTGGTGAATCATACAAAGCAGTTCCTGGACTTTGAAATGAATATGGGACAGATGCTGGAAGATGTCCAACTGGCCGTTAAAGGGGACGCCGAAGTCTCCTTCTACGGGAGACCGGGAGGTGTGATACCTACACCTAGCGAGGTGGCCCGGGTGCTCACGCGTCTCTATTATCAGAAGGGGCTGAAATAAAGAGATGAAAAAGGTATATGCAAGGCCTGAATTACTGAAAAAAGCCGTATTTCACTACTGTCCCGGGTGTGGTCACTCTATTATTCACCGGCTGATTACCGAGGTAGTTGCCGAGTTGAACATCCAGGACAAGACAATCGGTATACCACCGCCGGGGTGCAGTGTCTTTGCCTATTACTATCTCGATGTCGATATGGCGGAGTCGGCCCACGGCAGGGGAGCTGCCGTGGCAACCGGTATGAAAAGGGCTAATCCTGACTCGATAGTGTTTACTTACCAGGGTGATGGTGACCTCGCAGCTATCGGCACTGCTGAAACGATACACGCCGCGAACCGGGGAGAGAAGATAACGGCGATATTTGTTAATAACGCTGTCTACGGTATGACAGGCGGTCAGATGGCACCGACAACACTTGAGCAGCAGACCACGACCACGACACCGTTCGGGCGGGACGCGGCGATAGAAGGTTATCCTATCAGGATGAGCGAGATTGTTGCCATGGTTAAAGGTGCGGTTTACGTGGAGCGGGTTGCCGTTAGCTCACCGGCCAGTATCAGGAAAGCGAAGACAGCCATAAAGAAAGCATTTCAGACGCAGATTGACGGCCTGGGTTATGCCCTGGTGGAAGTGCTGTCTCCCTGTCCTACCAACTGGAAGATGACACCACTGGAATCATGGAAGTGGGTTGATGAGGAGATGACGAAGGTGTTCCCTCTTGGGGTAATCAAGGATATAACTGGAGGGGAAAATGCTGCTTAAGACAATTTT
>DUES01000119.1 GCA_011192055.1 Dehalococcoidia bacterium | reverse complement strand
TACCTGTGTCATTGCGAGGAGCAACACTGCAGGATAATTCCGGGGCGCTAATAAGATTGCTTCGCCTCCGGCTCGCAATGACAGGTGAAGAATGGCGGAGAGCCTACAAACTGTTTCATGTGGATTGAAAGGAAAATCGTGGCGGCGAGGGGGAGATGATAACCTTCAAAAAATATGCCCGACTGCGTTTCGGGCCGGTGATTCTGATAATAACGGCGCTGTTGACAGGACTGATGCTTATATCCGGCTGTACTCCGGCGTCAACTCCGGGTTCTGACCAGAAACCCACTCCCGAAATAGGGCAGGAAGCCCCGGATTTCACTCTGAAAGACCTGGACGGTAATTCAGTCAGGCTGAACGACCTTCGGGGCAAGGTTGTATTTCTTAATTTCTGGGCTACATGGTGCCCGCCCTGTCGTGCCGAAATGCCGGATATCGAGGAAATTCACCAGAAGTACAATGACCGGGATGTGGTTATCCTCGGAATAGATATCCAGGAAACCCCGGTTAAGGTGCGTAGTTTCGTTGAAGACGGCGGGTATACGTGGACAATGCTGCTGGACGATACCGGCGAGATTGCAACCCTGTACAAAGTCAGGGCTATTCCTACCAGTTATTTCATTGACAGCGAAGGCATAATAAAAGCGGTAGCAATTGGGGGTATGTCCGGGGCGATGATAGAGGGAAAGCTGGCTGAAGCCATGAAATAGCACCGCCATGAGTGCTCCAAACTCCGGGTTCTTTCCAAGGTGAGAGAATCCCTTTTGCAATATCCATACTCCTCACCGTTGCGGGGTGTCTCCGCTGGTTCTTTTTCTATCTATCCGGTTAAGACGGAGTATAAATGAATATCCTGGAGTGCATTCATGTGTCGGACCGGTACCGCGTATTGAAGCCGCTTCCTGTCAGGGACTATACTATTAGTAAGTAATACAATGTTTCTCCGGAAGTATCGTGCCACAGTTTGAGATAGTATCAGATTTCGGAATGACCGGTGACCAGCCGCAGGCAGTTGAAAAACTGGTCGGTGGACTGGAAGATGGCCATAAGAAGCAGACGCTGCTTGGAGTTACGGGCAGCGGCAAGACTTTCACGATGGCCAATATCGTGGCGCGGGTGCAGCGTCCAACCTTGGTAATGTGTCACAACAAGACCCTTGCTGCTCAGCTCTACTCGGAGTTCCGCGAGTTCCTGCCCAACAACGCCGTGGAATACTTCGTCAGTTACTATGACTACTACCAGCCGGAGGCGTATGTGCCCCGTACCGATACCTATATCGAAAAAGAAGCCGATATCAATGAGGAGATAGACAAACTGCGTCACGCCGCTACCCGTTCCCTGTTTACTCGCCGTGATGTCCTGATTGTTGCCTCCGTATCCTGCATCTACGGACTGGGAGAACCTGAAGAGTACCAGAGCTTTGTGCTTACCTTCAGTAAAGGTGAATCGCATAATCGCCAGCACCTGCTCCACAGGCTGGTGGATATGCAGTACGAGCGTAACGACTACGATTTCAGTCGCGGAAAGTTCCGGATTCGCGGTGATACCCTTGAAATACAGCCGGCCTATGAAGAGATAGCACTGAGGGTGGAGTTTTTCGGTGACGAGGTAGAGCGTATCGTCGAGATAGACCCGCTGACCGGTGAACTGCTCTCCGAACTGGAGACCGTGGACGTCTTTCCGGCCAAGCACTTTGTGACATCGCAGGAAAAAATACAGCTGGCAATTACGGGAATCGAAGAAGAATTGCAGCAGCAGTTGCGGGAACTGAGGAAACAGGACAAGGTACTCGAAGCCGCACGCCTTGAGGCACGAACCAACTATGATATGGAGATGCTCCGGGAAGCAGGATACTGCTCCGGTGTAGAGAATTATTCCCGCCACCTTGCACAACGATTACCGGGAAGCTCGCCATGGACCTTGCTTGACTATTTCCCGGATGACTTCCTGATGTTTATTGACGAGTCTCACATGAGCCTGCCCCAGATTCGGGGCATGTATCACGGCGACCGCTCCCGCAAAGAGACGCTGGTTGAGCACGGCTTCCGCCTGCCATCAGCACTGGACAACCGCCCGCTTAACTTCGCTGAATTTGAATCACGCATCAGCCAGGTCGTTTATACTTCGGCAACACCCAGCCCTTACGAATATGAATACAGCCAGCAGATTGTGGAACAACTGGTAAGACCTACCGGACTCCTTGAACCTACTATAGAGGTGAAACCGACTTCCGGGCAGATAGATGACCTGCTCGACCAGGTCAGGCAACGGGTCGGCAGGGGAGAACGTTGCCTGGTGACCACACTTACCAAGCGGATGGCCGAGGAGCTTGCCGATTACCTTATCGAACTGGGAGTGAAGACACATTACCTGCACTCCGAGATAGAGACGCTGGAACGGGTGGAGATACTGCGTGACTTACGGCTTGGTGTCTACGATGTTGTTGTTGGCATCAACCTGCTCCGTGAGGGCCTTGACCTGCCCGAGGTCAGCCTTGTGGTAATACTTGACGCCGACAAAGAGGGTTACCTCAGGTCTTCCGGGGCATTGATTCAGACCATGGGGCGCGCGGCACGTCATATCGAGGGTCATGTCATCATGTACGCTGATAATATGACGCGCTCGATGAAAGCAGCAATTGAAGAGACGCAACGCCGCAGGAAGATACAGGAAACATATAACGAGGAACATGACATAACACCACTGAGTATAAGCAAAGTGGTAAGAGATATTACGGAACGGGTCAAGGCAGTAGCCGAGACACGTACTCCCTATGTAGCAGTTACCCCGGTTACAAAGGAAGAAGTTGCCCGCCTTATCAAGGACCTTGAATCGCAGATGAAGGCAGCAGCAAGGAGTCTGGAATTTGAAAAAGCAGCCCTGTTGCGCGACCGTATCATCGAACTGCGACGCAGTCAGGACGAACGGTCTCTTGTACGGTAATAGTCAGACAGTCCCCCTGGCAGATTTCGTTGACAGTTTCATACCAGCCTGCTATGCGGGGAAACTGCCAACGCTGGTGGTAACCCTTGAGCAGGCCGGTGTGGACAAATACAGCCAGGAACTGGCCAGGGTCATGCCTGTAAATACTATCGAGAGCGGACGGTACCTTTCCCTGCCACAGACCTACCGGTTAATGGGCTTGATAATGAAAGAAAAAGGCATTATCCACCTGCCAAACCAGAACTTCGCCCGTTATGCCCTGTTCCGGCGGAACCCTTTCATTATCACAGTACATGACCTGATACGTTTCCGTTTTCGCTTCGACCCTGAGACTCCACTTGAAAGAATACTGCTCGGGCTTGACGTCCTGGGTATCCGGCAGGCCAGTCACATAATCGCCACTTCTCAGCATACGCGCAATGACCTTATTAAATACCTGCACCTGCCGGAGGAGAATATTACCTGTATCTATGACGGGGTAAATCACGATATATTTCTGACTGACGGTCCGAGACCATATCCTGAGCCGTACATACTCTATGTAGGGTCGGAGCGTCCCCGGAAAAACCTGGGCAGGCTCCTTGAGGCTTTCGCGGAACTAAAGAAATACTTTCCGGAATTAAAACTCGTCAAGGTCGGTGAGGCTGGCAGACATATCGGTTACCGCCGTGATACCGTGAAGAAGCTGGACAACCTCGGGATAAGGCAGGATGTAATTTTCGTCGACCATATTTCTGAGAGTGAACTGTCCAGATACTATCATTCTGCCGAGTTGCTGGCATATCCCTCGCTATACGAAGGTTTTGGACTGCCGCCACTGGAAGCAATGTGTTGCGGGTGCCCCGTGGTCACAACGAATTCCTCTTCTCTGCCGGAGGTGGTAGGCGATGCCGGTATCCTGGTTGACCCCTATGATGTTGGTGGCTGGGTGCAGGCAATGAAGAAAGTGCTGACCGATGACCATTTGAAAGTTGAGATGGTCAGAAAAGGGCTGGAGAGGTCGAAGCGGTTCTCCTGGGAAAAGACTGCCCGGGAAACCCTGCAGGTATACGAGAAGGCTGCTTCAGTCTAGGGTGGTATTATGGAAAATGACCAGTCCGGTACTGCCGAAACGAGACAGAACCGGCGTGAAAAAAAGCTCAGGAAGAAACGGGAACGCGTACCCAAGCACGGACGCGGTCTCGCCGAGATGTACCGGCGGGTAATTCTCAAGCGGCTCAGGGGTGGCGGTAAGAAATAAGCAATAATAGTTCCCGATATACTGTGTGGTAGCCGTATTTCGGATAATTGCTCTATTTCGCAGAGGTATTATCAAATGAGAGAATATCATCACCTTGGTATTCCAACAGAGATAAAGCGGGAAGATGAATTATACCTGAAGGAATTCAAGACGTATATCTCCGGGTATAATGACAGTCCCTACGGTATTGAATGGATGCGATTTGAACCCGGTAG
>DUES01000118.1 GCA_011192055.1 Dehalococcoidia bacterium | reverse complement strand
TCTGGGACCATGCATGGTGTTTCTATATGGGTCATAAAGATGGTGAAATCAAGCGTTCTTCTGATGCCGTTTCCCAGGAAGTACCCGAAGAGGAATATCTCATCCCGTTTGGTAAGGCTGATATAAAGCGGGAAGGCTCCGATGTTACGCTGGTAACATTCTCCTTTATGGTGCATGTGGCCCTGGCCGCTGCACACAACCTGGAAAAAGAGGGTATAAATGTTGAGGTTGTTGACCTGCGCAGTCTCGTGCCGCTGGATGTAGAGACCGTTGCCAGGTCTGCTGAGAAAACGGGACGGCTGCTTATTGTGCACGAGGCAATGGAGCGTGGCGGCGTTGCCGGGGAGATTCTCTGGCGGGTAACTGAGGAAGCTCCCGAGGTGATTGGCTCCCTGAAAACACCGGCCAGACGACTGGCGGGGATGAATTTACCCCTCTCAGGAATCGCGGAACTTGTCCCGACGGTGAACACAGTTACTGCTGCCGTGAAAGAGATGGTCTAGATTAACAGGGGAACTACCGGACTGTATAGTGGCAGGATAGGGAGCTTTAACGATGTGCGCTCTGGTAATTAGAGGGGTAGGTCAGAGTGAAAGCCACCATAAACTGAAAATGGAGGGCAAAAGGACGTTAATATGAACAATAAGCGTTTAGAAGGAAAAGTCGCCTGGGTAACCGGGTCCTCGCGGGGTATTGGCCGGGTAATTGCCGACCACCTGGCTGATTTGGGGGCGAAAGTAGCGGTTCACGGCACGAGTCCCACCTCCACCCGTGCCTTTAATGAGGCCGACTCACTGGATGCGGTAGCACAGGCCATCGCTGCAGCCCATGGCAGCGAGGTGCTGCCGGTCTGGGGAGACCTGACCGATGCGGACACCGTCAGGCAGGCCGCTGACCAGATTCGGCAGAAGTTCGGCCGGATTGATATCCTTGTGAACTGTGCCGGAGGTGATATTGGTTCGCAGGGTGTTACGGGTGAGAATGCCGGAAAACCGCTTTCCAACGATGCCGTGTTTGTTGCCCTGGAAGATGTGCGGACGGTGCTGGACCGGAATATAATGACCTGTATCCTGTGCTGTCGTGAGGTAGCGCCGGAAATGATAACCCGCAAAGCGGGCTGGATAGTCAATATCGGCAGTGTCGGCGGGCTGTCGGGCCACGCAGGAGAAGCGATTTACTCAACGGCGAAAGCAGCCGTCCACGAGTATACGCGCTGCCTGGCGGCCCAGTTACGGCCTGACAACGTCTATGCCAACGCAGTTGCGCCGGGGCCGATTATTACACCCCGCTTTGAAGCCAGCCGGCCCATCAATGAGGCTATGAAACTGACCGACGGCACGCTTAACCGGTACGGCTGGCCGATTGAGATTGCCCGGGCAGTTGAGTTTCTTGTAACCCCCGATTCGTCATACATAACCGGGCAGGTCCTGCGGGTGGATGGCGGGATTCAGTTGTGGCCGGCTTGAAAGCCGGTAAATATATTGGTGCAGGACAATTTCGTACTAACAGCACACCTCACCTGGCAGGTTTGGGTTTATGCCAGAGGCCAGAGACAACCCGGATGGGAATCTCCCCGGAATAGGAGTGGCCATGAAGAGTGAGGTGTGGTTGAGATTGTGGAGGGTGGTGCGAGGAGTTTCTGCCGTACTGTGGCGAGCCATGAGCGGCGCAGGGGCGTGGCGGGAAATTTACGTCTCCCCCGGGTTGCACCCTGAGCCGACTCTACGCCGGTTTTCGTATTTACGTGCCCGGGGTGTACGGTGCCGTCTGCGCAACCTGATTTCCAGTGGAAGATACGGAGCTTCTTCCACGATGGTGAGCCTGAGGGTACACCCGGATGATGTGAATAAGGCCTATCGCCTCATGGCAGAGGTGAGAGACTGACGGTACACTTAACCGTTACGGCCGGTCTGATTGAGATTGCCCGGTGCCTGCCTGAGCCTGCAGAACGAGGCAAGGTCACTGTGCTATTCGGTTTCTACCATAATCTTCCTGGCGATTTCATGACTTCGTTTCGCAAGGTCTGATATTCTGCAATCACCGAATCCGCGCACGGCACTGAGCAATCTGTCGTTAAGTACACCTACCCATTTTGAGGGAAGTGCATCAGCACCGAGCATCACTCCACAAATTGAGCCGACTGTAGCACCGTTGCAGTCAGTATCCCATCCACCGCGCACTGCAACGACAATACTTGTCTCGTAATCACGCTGTCCGAATATCAAAGCCATCACAACGAGTGCAGCATTGTTAATCGTATGGACTGTGTGATAATGCCCGTATTTCTCATTGATTTTCCCCCAGACCTGTTCCCAATCGGTGGATTCCCTGCTCCACGTAACCGTATCCTGAACGGCTTCGGCAAGGCGGCAGTTATTAGGGATCTCGGAGAGCCCAATCCGGATAACCTCTTCCACATCGCTTGTTACAAATGAAGCTGCCAGCATTGCGGCAACAAACATCTCACCATAGATGCCATTCTTAACGTGCGAAACGGCAGCGTCACGAAAAGCCAATTCAGCCGCTTTCTCGGGCCAGCCGGGGCAGACATAGCCCCAGATATCGGCACGGATCTGGGCACCAATCCACTCATAGAAGGGATTACGATAAGCAGCAGATTCGGGAGGCCACAGATTATTAACCAGGTTACGGTATGCTATCCTCTCAGCCGTGTAGACAAGATAGTACGTCAATCGACTGAGCCAGGTATTGGCGACATTGTGTGAGGTGAAGTCCGCCCCGTGTTGCTCCAGGATATGCAGTCCCAGTATCGTGTAGTCCATATCGTCGTCACGTTCCATGTACTGGATTCTGCCCCGGGAGCAATTATCCATCCGGAGTACGAGACCGTCGGGATGATTGTCGGCCAGTGGAAAGTAGTCATTAAGCGGCAGGGCATCAGCGAACCGCAGGTAGCTGTCAATTTGCTCCTTCTGCCAGCCTTCTACAGGCTTGCCAAGAGCACAGCCGGCAGCCCGTCCTAACCATGCCCCGTGAATACGGTCAAGTATCCGGTCATCAGCGAGGTTCACTTGCATACGGCGCGGTCCCTCAGGACGTTCCGCCCGTATCTCATCCAGCGTGGATGGTTCCTCATAGGGAAACGACTCTGGGGGTTGCAGGTTATCAAGTTCACCGTAGATAGCATCCAGTTCTGCTCCCCATAATCCGTTACTCTTCCTTAGCGCATGCTCAACACGTTCCTCTATCGCTTCCACATCGCACCCTTCTTCACGCCTTTGCACAATCTCCTGGCGGATATAGAAAATCCTTTCGTCCCCAGTTTTCATTTTCTCCTGTTCTCCTCGTAAGCTCTATCAGCTTTATTAAAGTGGTGATTACCACTGGACCTATCCTGTTAAGGCAAGAAATCTGTCCACGTCCTCGGCAGAGGGTATGGAAGTCTGCGCTCCCCTGGCAGTAACTGAGAGAGCCGCTGCCGCAGATGCTCTTCGTAAAGATTCCTTAACCGGCAGACCGGATGACAGCGAGCAGGCAAAGAATCCGCAGAAACAGTCTCCGGCACCGACGGTATCCACGGTATCGACAGGAAACGCATACTGACAGTATGTTTCATGGTCAGTGACGAGTAATGAACCCCTTCCCCCGAGCGTAATGATGACATTAGCCACTCCCCAACTTCGGACCTCGCGGGCAAGGGTCTCGTTATCACCCTCACCGGCAAGGGCTGTCAGTTCGGTTTGATTGCAGATGAGAAAATCAACTGCTTCAAGAGTTTCTTTAGAGGGTTTCTCGTGACAAGCCGGTGCCGTATTCCACAGGACCAGCATTCCCCGTTTCCTGCACTCCTGTATCAGGGCTTCAGTAATTACCTGGGGGATTTCGTTCTGGAACAGGGATACTACTCTCTCACCCCCGGAGAATTCAGGGAGAATTATATCACTGATACTGAACAGGGAGTTTGCTCCGGAGGCAACGGCAATAGTATTTTCCCCTCTGTTATCCACCATAATCTGAGCAATACCCGATGCAACTCCCGCTTTTACGATGATATTCCGCGTGGAAACACCGGCGTTTTCGAGACCCGTTATATAGTCCCTGCCAAAGGAGTCATCACCGAGACAGCCGTACATCTCAACTTCTGCCCCCGCTCGTGCCGCAGCTACTGCCTGGTTGGCCCCTTTGCCTCCGGGGAAGGTAAAAAACCTGCCGCCAGTGACTGTTTCCCCCGGTACGGGGAGAGTATCAACATATGTAACGAGGTCTGTATTGATACTGCCAAAAACCAGTACTTTCCCCTTCAAACAGGTCTCCCTCATAAATATCCGCTGTAAGCCGGTCAATGATTATGATATGACCAGACAATTGATACATTAGATAGTTGAACCGGTTTTGTCAATAAACTTACTGAATAAAGAAAAGCCAGCCATTGTTTTGTTCATCTAAGAAAGTAAAGGGAAAATGAGAAGATGCTTCATTGCTGTTATTGACCGGAATGAAATCAATCAAAGGGCGGAAGTAACAGTACTACTCATCTCAGCACTGAAGTGAGCAGGTAACATCAGTATGGATACGGGCTACCCGCC
>DUES01000117.1 GCA_011192055.1 Dehalococcoidia bacterium | reverse complement strand
CCGCTCCGGCGAGGTCAACCAGTGCCTTGGTGAAGCCGGCATGGCCGCAACCAATCGTAATACCGGGGTACATTCCCAGTTCCACGGCGTTCTTTATGACTATGGACGTTGGAGCAGGGGTACTTGAAATGTACAGTACGTCGATTTCCTCCGACAATAGTGTCGTCAAAGACGCGATCTCTGACGTAGTGGTAGCAGTGTGCTCGAAAATCCACCCGGTACGGAGTTCGATGCCAATATCAGCAGCCTTTGCTTCGGCAGCCATTCTGGCTCCGGCGCCAGTGGAGTTATTCAGCAGGTGAAGTGCCATCTTAGGTTTACCGGTACCTTCCCAGATATTGTCCATGTAGTACTTGGCGAAGGCTGCCCAGTCATCCCCGTAGTCCGGAGTCTGGCCGTAGATATGCTGGGGCGGCTGTGTCAGGTTAGGTGAGCTGAAGGCGGCGAAACCTGCCAGCTCATTCTCATTGGCAATCCCCATCATTGCCGTCATCTGCCCTGATGACGATGTCGTGAATAAAAGACAGTCTTCCTCAACATACCTTTTAATGATGGTCACCGATTTAGAGGCATCGTAGCCGTTATCCAGCCACAGCACATCGATTTCATGCCCGTTCACGCCACCAAGCTCTTCATTAACGTACTTGATACAGTCAAGGTTAGCGTGACCCATCGGTGCGCCTTTTTCAGCAGCGACACCGGTTGAAGGCGTGCTCATCCCAATCTTGAGCGGCTCTTTAACCTCGGGTACTTCCGTGGCAGTAGTATCCGTTTCAGACTCTGTTGATGTGCATGCACCCAGCAGTGAAGCTGCAAGTATCAGACACATTATTGTTGATAGAAGAATCAGTTTCATGCTTCGCATATATTTACTCCTTTTGGTCTATTTTCTATCTATATCAGGACCCCTACGTCACTATATACCTCCTTCATCATACTCAATATGAGAAAGGCCACAATCGATAGGCGGCTTTAAATAGTTGCCACCGGTGTGCCAGTCCACGCGGTTCCAGAATCAGAAACAGGACGATTATCAGGCCGAATACCATAGGTGCGAGACCGCTGGCAAACCCTGACGGAAGCGCCGTAACCGAAGTCTCTAAAGTCGGTACCAGGTAGTGGGTTAATGAGTGCTTCATAATACCGATGAATATCGCGCCTAATATCGGGCCGGTAGTCGTACCCAGACCACCGATTATTATTATCCCGACATACAGTATCGAATCTGACAGGGGAAAAAACTCATCGCTGATAAAGCGAGCCCAGTGTGCAAACAGTGAACCGGCAATACCGGCAAAGAAGCAGCCGATGAAAAAGGCAATCAGTTTATAACGGAACAGGTTTATGCCCATTACTTCGGCAGCTAAATCATTGTCACGGATAGCGACAAAAGCCCGCCCTATTCTGGTCCTGGCCAGGTTCTTGGCAAAGAATATGCTCAGTATGGCAATACCGCCAATGAGATAGAACTGGCTGCTGTCAGTTTTCAGGACCAGTCCTCCCAGCGCCGGTGCTGAGACGCTCATACCCATGTGTCCACCGGTTACGTCCGTCCACTGTTTGATTACCCAGATGATGATGAATTGTGCGGCAATGGTGGCAATTGCCAGGTAAAATCCTTTCACCCTGAGGGAAGGGATTCCGAAGAACATACCCACCAGGCCAGCCACTATGCCTGCGGATATCAGACCCACCGGAAACGGCAGCCCGAATGTCTCAGTAATGATTGCCGATGTATAAGCGCCTACCGCCATAAACCCGGCATGCCCGATGGAAAGCTGCCCGCAATAACCGGTAAGTATGTTTAAACCGGTAGCGGCAATAATGGTAATTCCGATAAGGTTGGCAACACTCATCCAGTTGCCCCACCATAGCGGAGCGGTTGCAAGAATGATAAACAACCCTATCAGCATGACCCAGTGCGTCTTCGTCCGGAAGATAGCCATGTCCTGGGCGTATGAAAAATTACGTGTACCAGCCGGAAGGTCCAACGTGCTAAATCCTTTCTATCCGTTCTTCACCAAACAGTCCGTACGGTTTTACAAACATTACGATTATTATGATGATGAACGGTATTACGTCCCTGATTCCGGGCCATGTCAGGGGTGTCAGGTAACCCTCGCCGAGATTCTCTGCAAGACCGATGATAGGGCCGGCAATAATTGCCCCCAGGAATGAGTCCAAACCGCCCAGTATTACCACAGAGAATGCTTTCAGGCCTGTTTCTACCAGGCCGAAGGTTATGCCACCGATGCTGGACATGAGGACTCCTCCAACGGCAGCAACGGCACAGGCTAACATCCATGACCTGCTGAATATCCGCGTAACTGGAATACCGCAGGCCTGCACTGCTCTCTGATCGTCGGCAGTGGCCCTCATGGCAATACCCATTTTATGATACCGGAAGAACAACGACAGCAGACCGAACAGGAGCAATGAGATGACAGCCGCCCATAAATACTGCTGGGAAACAACCGCCGGACCAATGTATATCGGTTCGACCGGGAAAAGTCGCGGCAACGCTGCTACACTTGAAGGCCATATAAATACAACTATTCCCTGGATGAAGTAAGCCAGTCCGAGTGTCACCGTAATCAGGGACAATATCGGTTGGGCAATCAGCGGTCTGAGTATGAACCTCTCAATAACCCAGCCAATAAATACGGCGAAAATAATTACAATTAAAAAGCCGGCCCAGAGAGGCAGACCTGCCTGTACAAGCATCCCGTAAGTGAACCACGAGAACATTAACACGAGTTGTCCGAGGGCAAGATTTGCCACACCACTGGACTTCCAGACAAGCACGAAACCAAGGGCTATCAGGGAATAGACCATGCCTACCGTTATACCCGTAATCACAAACTGCAATAATTCAGCCATTACTGTTCTGTCCTTCCTCCAGGGCTCTTACCTTTATGCTTGTAGATACCACGCCCTGTCGCCCGTCACGGTACGTTACGGGTGCCTCAACTTTTACTTCCTGGCCTTCGCTGTAAAGCGTGCTTATCAACTGGTGGTACCGTTCTTCCATGAACTCCCGTCGCAGTTTCCGCGTCCTGGTAAGTTCTGCCTCGTCAGGGTCGAACTCTTTATGCATCAGGACAAACTTTCTTACCCTGGAACCTTCAGGCAGGTAACTGTTGACGCGTGTCAGGTCTTTTCTTACCAGGTCTGCTACCTCGTCTCTCTGCGAGAGGTCAACGAAAGTGGTATAAGCGAGATGATTACGCTCCGCCCATTTACCCACCATGGTGAAGTCCATGTTGACTATGGCAGAAACGTAGTCCTTGTCCTTACCGCCGATGACCATGGCATCCTTGATATACGGACTGAACCTCAGCCTGCCCTCGATGTATTGCGGAGCGTATTTTACCCCGGTTCTCAGTTCTCCCATGTGGTCAAGGCGGTCCATGAATATCAGGTGCCCCCGGTCATTGATATTCACCGCATCCCCGGTCTGGCACCAACCGTCAACCAGTACTGCTGCCGTCTTCTCCGGGTCCTGGAAATATCCGTCAAACATGGAATCACTGCGGACGAGTAACTCACCTTCATCGGTAATACGGACTTCAGTGTTAAGCGCCGGTCTGCCGACACTTTCAAAGTCGATTTCTCCCTTTCCATGGCTGGAAATAAGGCCTGCTTCCGTGCTGGCGTAGTTCTGCCTCAGCTCAATACCGATAGCATGAATCAGGCGGAAGGTATCCAGGCTCAGCACCGAGCTTCCGGTAATACCGAATCTCACCCTGCTCAGTCCAAGCTTGTCTTTAAGTGGACGGAACAGCAGGAAGTAGGCAATTTTATACAGCACCCGCCAGAACAGGTTTGGTCTTTTATTCTTGAATTTCAGGTCAGCCATTTTGTGTCCAACAGGCAGGAACAGCTTATAGCAGAACCGTTTCAGAGGATGAGCATCAATCATCTTTACCTGGATTTCGCTGACCAGGCCTTCCCACTGCCGGGGGCCGTATATGACAAAGTCCGGTCCGGTTTCCCGTGTGTCTTCGGTGATAGTCTCCGGCTCCTCGGGGAAGTTGAGACGGGCGCCGGTTAACAGGTGCGGAATGGTAGCAAAATAGCTGTCACCCACCCAGGCAGCCGGGAAATTGGATATCAAATCATCGTTTTCGTTAATAGGATATCGGCTGACAAATCCGGCAGCGGTGCTTATCAGGGCGCGGTGCGACATCCTGGCACCCTTGGGCAGACCGGTTGTCCCGGATGTGTAGTAAATAAAGGCAGTATCTTTTCCGTTGCCCCTCTGGATATTCTCTTCGAACAGACCAGGATGAGCCTTCTCATATTCCTCGCCCATCGCGATCACATCATTAAAGTTAATCAAGATGGGATCGTCATAGTTTTTCAAGCCCTTTGGGTCCCAGTAGATAACTTTCTCCAGGTTCGGTAACTCGTCCTTTATTTCAAGAAACTTATCAGTCTGCTCCTGGTCATTGACAATCGCAAATTTTGCACCGGAGTGCTGTGCGATATACTTTACTTCCGATGGTACGGAATCAACGAAGACGCCGGTGGTAATACCACCTGCTGCCTGGGTGGCGAACTCCCCCCAGAACCATTCCGGCTCGTTATCGCCAATGATACAGACAACATCATCCCGTTTCAGTCCCAGGCTGATAAGACCAAGTGAAAAGTATTTAACTTTAATATAATAATTGCGCCAGGTATACCGCTCCCAGACACCGAACTTCTTCATACACATCGCTGTCCGCTTGGCCCATTCGGCGTGGTTATGGGCTATCAGCTTGGGAATGGTATCGTATTGTTCCTGTACTTTCATTATCACCTTATCGGTATTGATTCAGAGAGAAACTGCTTATAAATTATAAAAAGAGCACCTCCGAATGGGAGGTACTCTTTCACTGCTACCGAAATATAACTACTTAACTGCTAGCTACAGTTCATCCCTCCCACGCGCACCCCGGTGCGCCCGGTAAAGATGAAGGTTAGATACCTTATTGATGTGATTGCAGCTAACACTGTTTAATACTACCCGCTTTTCTCAAGAGCAAAATCGTAGTTTACTATAAAATGAACGTACTGTCAAAATTTATGTGAAATATGTACCATTTTCACTTCCGGTCTACGGGAATAGTAGTGCCGGTAGCCGTTGCAATGAGTCTGCCTTCCTGGTTTTTTACCGTCATCTGCGAAATCCCTACCCGGCGTCCGCTACGAACTACCCTGCATTCTGCGGTAAGCTCATCATCGGCCGCAGCCCCATTGATAAAGTGGATATTCACCTGGGAGGCTACACTTGGATACGACAGACTGTTTGATGCATAGGCAAATGCCTGGTCTGCCACAGTCATAACGATTCCACCCATGACAAAACCATTGAAGTTCTGGTATTCCGGCTTGAGCTTCATCGTCACCCTGGCAAAACCGGGCGCAAACTCCACCAGTTTCATGTCGAAAAAAGAAGCAACGGGTTCCTTTTTCTCAAGAAGCGTAAGCCTGGCGACAGTTTCAGATGGTTCGTTGTCAGATGACGGCATGCATTATTCTCCTGATGACGCTAACACAGACCGTGCTTCCGGGCAACCTTGCGAAAACCGTCCAGCGAGCCTTCAAGCGTACGTTCATCAACACAATAAGATATGCGGATATGGCGCGGCCCGCCAAAACCGCTGCCCGGCACCGTCAGGACCAGTAACTCCTGCAGTTCCCTCACAAAAGCAACATCATCTTCCACCGGAGTCTCGGGGAACAGGTAGAAGGCTCCCTGTGGCTTCAGCATGGAATAACCCATCGCTGTCAGATTATCGTAGAGGAAGTCCCTCTTTCTCTGATAGTCCTTGATGGATACGGTTACTCCCTGGAGAAATGGCAACAGGTGCTGTACCAGGGCCGGGGCATTGACGAATCCCAGTGTCCGCGTGCAAAAAACCATCCCGCTGAGAAGGTCATCACGGTGAGCACAATCAGGGTGAACGGCAATATAGCCAATTCGTTCCCCGGGTAATGCCAGGTCTTTTGAGTGCGATGTTACGCTGATAGTATTCGGGTGATAGTTAAGGGGAAAGGGAAACTCAATATCATCATAAATCAGCTTCCGGTACGCCTCGTCACTCAGAATGTAAATTGATGTATTGTATTCCGCCTCTTTTTTCCTGATAACCTCCCCGATACCCTTGAGTAAATCTTCGCTATAGACTACTCCGGCAGGATTATTGGGAGAATTCATGATGATTACGCTGGTTTTAGGATTTATAGCCTGTTCCAGTACATCGAGGTCAGGTAAAAACTGCTCATTTGTAGGCAGGACCCGGCTTATTCCCCCGAAGTTGTTGATGTAATTGACATACTCAACGAAGTATGGTGCGAACAGTATTACCTCTTCCCCGGGATTAAGTATTGTCCTCAGGACAACGTTGCAACCCCCCGCGGCACCGCAACTCATAATAATATCATCAGCACCAAACGAAATTCCCGTCTCAAGCGAAAGCTGCCCGGCTACTGCCGCTCTTGTTTCCGGGTATCCGGCATTGGGCATATAACGGTGCATACCCGGCAAAGGACTATCCGCCAGCTTTTTAAGTTCGATGTGGAGTTCGGGAGGCGGTTCTACTACCGGATTACCGATAGAGAGGTCGAAGACCTTGTCGTCACCGTGCTGCTGCCTGAGCCTGGCCCCCTCCTCGAACATTCTCCGTATCCAGGACCCTCCGGCCATGCTCTCCCGGATGTTCTCAGACATGAACATCTTGGATTTCCTTTCTGCCCATCTCAAATGCTTCCAGGTTAATCTTTAGAAGCCGTTCGGGTAGCCGCTCCGAAAAACTCCGTTTCCAGTCATCCACCTCAAAAGGAGCGAAATGAGAGAAGCAGCCCAGCATGAATATATTCAGAGTCCTGGTATTACCCAATCCGGCAACACGGGTAGTTCCGTCGACCAGGTAGACCTGGTCTGTACGCTGCCTGAGGATATCCTGTATTTCATCGTCATCCGGATACTGCTCTACACCCAGATTAACTGCCAGCGGCGGAAGGGCATGATTATTTATGATGGTTATGGCACCGGGCCGGAGGTAGTTGCACCACCTTACCGCCTCCAGTTTTTCAAAAGCAAGCAGGATATCCACATTCCCCTGTTTAATAAGGGGAGAATATACCCGTTCTGCAATACGTACGTGGCTGATAACACTTCCGTTTCTTTGCGCCATGCCCAGGGTATCAGTCTTTTTTACGTCATAACCGGTAGCCAGCGCTGTTTCGCTGATAAGGTCACTGGCCAGGATATTCCCCTGGCCGCCAACTCCGGTTACAAACAGGTCCAGCTTGTTCACTCGGCTTCCCCCGGTCTGTTATCTGCTCCGGATTCTTCCAAACGCAGCGGTGATATCGCCTGTTGCGGGCATACCTGCTGGCAAACGGTACAGATTTCACCAACACATAAGGAAGCATCGATGAATATCCGGTCTTCCGCGGTCTGAAGTGCCGGACACCCTATCAGCAGGCATACATCACAGCGATTGCATTTATCGGTGTCCACCACCCTGGGATTTCCACGTCCCTGTTTTCCCACCACGCAGTCGCCGCGTGCAATGATAACCGAAAGCTCCGGACTCGCTACAGCCTTTCGAATCGTCTTTCTCAGTTCTTTGATATCGTAGGCATTTACTACGGAGACGTCACTGACACCCACACCGCGCACCACGTTTTCCAATTGCACCCTGGTAGTCTCATTACCCTGTGCGGATATTCCGGTACCGGGGTGTTCCTGGTGTCCGGTCATCGCCGTGGTGCCATTATCCAGTATTACTATCGTTATCTTGCCTTCGTTATAGACCGCATCAATCAGTGGTGTGATACCGGAATGCATGAACGTAGAATCACCGATAACGGCGACCACGTCCGTATCCAGTCCGGCCTTTTGCATACCCAGCGCCTGCCCGATACTGGCTCCCATACAGGCAGTGGTATCCATGGCATTCAGCGGCGGATATGTCGCCAGTGTATAGCAGCCTATGTCTCCGGTGATAACCAGGTTTGATTTCTTTGCGGGCCCGCCGCTCTCTCCGGGCGGTTTAAGGCGTTGTCCCATGCTGGCAAGGATAAAAAATGTACCGACATGCGGACAACCGGGGCACAGCAGCGGAGGTCTCCTTGGCAGTTTACCGAGTGCTGCTATATCAGGCGGCATGACGGCAGTTTCAATGATTCCAGCTTCTACCATGCTCTTCGCTGTTACATCCGAGCTTAGTTCACCAACCAGCGGAATGAAGTCTTTGCCGCTGACATTCACTCCCATTGCCTTGATGTTCTCTTCGAGAACAGGGTCAAGTTCTTCAATGACAATTACCCGTTCTACCCCCGCAGCGAAACGTTTCACCATGTCCTCGGACAGGGGATGTGTCATGCCCAGCTTTAGAAACGAGGCTTCGGGCAAGACCTCGCGTGCGTACTGGTACGCGACCCCGCTGGTGATAACCCCAATATTAGCCGTACCCGTTTCTATCCGGTTAAGCGGAGAATTCTCCGCATACGCCTCCAGCTTTACGATACGCTCTTCGACCTGCGGGTGGCGAAAACGGGCGTTGACCGGCAGCATCACGTATTTCGATACGTTACGCGGGAAATTTATGTCATTATTCGGTGCCGGACGGCTTCGGTTCACGTCCACCACGGACTTGGAATGAGAAATACGCGTAGTGGTACGCAGCATTACGGGTGTATCATACTGTTCACTGATGTCAAAAGCGACGGCCATCATGTCATAGGCTTCCTGGCTGTCACTGGGCTCCAGTACGGGTATCTTGGCAAGCCTGGCATAATGACGGTTGTCCTGCTCGCTCTGGGAACTGTGTATCCCGGGGTCATCAGCGCATATCAGCACCAGCCCGCCACTTACACCGGTGATTGCCGCAGCCATGAAGGGGTCGGCGGCTACATTCAGTCCGACATGCTTCATGGAGACTACGGCTCTTACGCCTGTATAGCAGGCACCGAGGGCAACCTCCATGGCCACCTTTTCATTCGTGGACCACTCTGCGTAGATATCATCAAAACGGGCGATGGATTCAAGGATTTCAGTACTGGGTGTTCCCGGATACGCCGTGGCTACCCGGGCGCCAGCATGATAAGCCCCCCATGCCAGTGCCTCATTCCCGGAGAGTAGTTTTTTCATGTTCAGCACATTATACCATAACCCACCTTTCAGTCCTAGAGAGAGACATATATAAACATTCCTGATACACGGGCTTGTCAGACCTGCTATAATACTGCCGGAGAGCTTACCCGAGGAGGTAATACCATGTCTGTCTACCTGATGTTGACTACACTAACCGATGCCGGCAGAAAAGCAATCCAGGAGGACCCCGAGGCGCTCAGGGGGATTAATAAGGAACTGGAGTTTATGGGGGTTAAAATACTGGACCAGTACGCGCTTCTGGGCCAGTATGATTTCGTTAATATCCTCGAAGCCCCGAATAATGAAGCTATTGCCAAGCTGGCTATACGGCTCAGTGCAAGAGGGATGTACCAGACACTGACACTGGCGGCAATCACTATTGAAGACCTTATCCAGACCCTGAAAGAGCGTGAAACACCCTGGTAACCGATTATTGCCGGTTTCACTTTCCGGAGTTACATCTCGCAACCAGGTAGTATACCTATTTGGTACTG
>DUES01000116.1 GCA_011192055.1 Dehalococcoidia bacterium | reverse complement strand
GACGGGAAAATCGGTGTTGGTATTATTGGCACTGGAATATGGGCTAACACACATGCGCGCGCCTGCAATGCGAACCCGCATGCGGAGATTGTAGGACTTGCCGAGGTCAGGGAAGGCGCGGCGGAGTTATTCGCACAGGCTCATGATATTGATGTCCCGATTTTTACTGACTACCGTGATTTACTGACGGTGGATGGTCTGGACGCGATAATTATTGCCACGCCGAATAACGTACATGCGCCTGTCTCGATAGCGGCTGCTGAGGCGGGAAAACATATTCTCTGCCAGAAGCCGATGGCCACCACGCTCGCTGACGGCAAAGCGATGACGGCTGCCGTCAGGAAAGCAGGTGTCAACGGTATGGTCGCCTACACGAAGCGTTTCTTCAGGACCACGCGATTTCTCCATGATTTCCTCCGCAGCGAAGACCTTGGTCGCATATATCACGTCCGGGCAATCTATTTCCAGAGTTGGCTCAGCAATCCCGCCACACCAATTGTATGGCGGTTGCAACGTGAGAAAACCGGTACCGGTGTGCTTGGTGACCTCGGGTCACACATCACGGACCTTGTCCAGTATCTCGTTGAAGATGACATCATGCGGGTCTCCGCGATGATGAAGACGTTCGTTACTCAGCGGCCCAGTGCGCCCGATGCACAGGAGAAGGAAACCGTCGATGTCGACGATGCGGTTATGTTCGGTGCTGAGTTCAGGAGCGGGGCGATGGGCGTTTTCCAGGCTTCCCGTAATGCAACCAGCCGTCCCGACCACTGGCGCATCGAGATTGATGCCGAGAACGGTGCCGTTATCTATGATAAATACGCAGATACACGCATCCAGCTAAATGTAAGCAAAGGACTGGCCCGGCATGCCGGTTGGGTAGACCTCCATATCCCTGCCAGATGGCGATTCAGCAATCAGTATGGTGGAGATGAACACCAGAACCAGGTAGACCATTTTATAGAAAGCATACGGTCCGGGCAGACACCGTCTCCGAGTTTTGATGACGGACTTAAAACAGAGCGCGTCATGGATGCCGTGGTCCGTTCAAGTGACACGGGAAAAACCGTAGATGTAGAGGTGTAGGTCAGGGTAAATTCCGGTCCGACCATATGCGAATATACAGGTGAGGACGTTAAATCAGCAATTTGAATACATCTTTTTTGGCTATTGGCGGTAATTCCAGTACAATGGTAGTCTGTACTGGATAAAAGGGTAGCCGGAACAGTTACCTGCCGCCGGACTGAACGGGGCCAGTTATAGAATTGGACTAGGAAGAGGAGGGATTTGCGGAAGGCTTATGAATAAACCGGAGCAAGAGGCCACCAAGCGTATTCCTGTCATGAGCAGGAGCCTGAGACTTTCCGGCGACGGCCTTGAAGGTGTGTTGCTGGGGAAGAAATGTAATAGCTGCGGAGAGTATTTCTTTGGTTCTCCGGGATACTGCGCAAACTGTAGCTCAAGCGACCTTGTTGAGATAGAACTGAGCAAGCAGGGAGTCCTGCGCACATATACGGTTATCTGGGTGGCACCACCCGGATGGCAGGGCTCTGTACCTTATATTCTCGGTTCGGTACAGCTACCGGAAGGACCGGAGATACTTACGGAAGTCCTGGATTGCCCCCAGGAATCAATCAGGATTGGTATGTCGATGGAACTGGCACTCACCGTTGGAGGGACAGATTCCGAGGGCAATGAGATTGTAGTATATAAGTGGAAACCCGTATAAGGAAGAACGGCAGGGTTCCCGGTACCGGACAGGTATGGAGTCAGGTCGGTATCTGATTCTGTCAGCCTGGTTGTATACTGTACGATTTCAGTGAGTTGTTGTAAAACGTATTATATTCTGCCTGATATTGACATAATAAGGAGCAGCAAGAATAATGTCTATTAAACCTGGACGTGAAGTTTCCGTAGCCGGCGTCGGACTGCACCCGTTCGGCCGGTTTCCGGAGAAAACGGTGCAAGAACTTGCCAGGACAGCGGTCCTTGAAGCACTGGAGGATGCCGGAGTAGGTTACCAGCAGATACAGGCCGCCTACTTCGGGCATGTTTATTTTCAGGGCATGTCTCTTGGTGAGACGGTACTGCGTGAACTGGGTCTTACGGGTATCCCGATTATTAATATAGAGAACGCCTGTTCATCCAGCTCAACCGCTTTTGAGATGGCTTTCTGGGCGGTAGCCAGCGGTATCTACGATATAGCCCTGACCTTCGGCGCGGAGAAGGTGCCGCGCGGTCCGGTATCCGTCACGGCAACGGACAGCCCCCAGAGACTCATGGGAACAGACCACATGATGGCTTCTTATGCTCTGCGGGCACGACGTTACATGGAGGAGTTTGGTGCGCCGGTGGAGGCTTTCGCGCATGTCGCGGAGAAAGCGCACCGGAACGCGGTGCATAATCCATACGCCCACTTCCAGAAGGTCTTCACTATCGAAGAAATACTGAATTCCCGAATGATAGCAGACCCGCTTACCCTTTATCAGTGCTGCCCTACGAGTGATGGCGCATCAGCAATTGTGATTTGTGCTAACGAAGCAGTGTCCAGGTACAAGATAAATCCCAATCGACTGGTCAAGATTGCCGGCGTGGCACTCCAGACATCGGACTATAATGACAGAAATGGAGAGCACCTGATAGCATTGCGTACTGCGAAGGAGTCTTACGAGATGGCCGGGGTCGGGCCGGAGGATGTAAGTGTTGTGCAGGTCCACGATGCTGCGACCAATGCTGGTATTTTCCAGCTGGAAGGTCTCGGACTGGTAGAGAGAGGGAAAGGCTGGCAGCTCGAACTGGAAGGCGGGACCGAGATTAACGGTAAGGTACCGGTAAATACCGATGGCGGGCTCCAGGCAATGGGTCATCCGCTGGGGGCTACCGGTACCAGGATGCTGCATGAACTGGTTACACAACTCAGGGGTGAAGCTGGTGTCCGGCAGGTGAGTAACCCCCGTATAGGCATTGCGGAAAACAGCGGGGCTGGTGAGGTGTGTACTGTTATCATCCTGGAAAAGTAACAACACCAAAAGGGATTACTGTATGTTCAGAGTCAGGGACAGGATGTGCTGCTCCGTATCCTGTTCCTGAACCGTAGCTCATATATTGCTGCCATATCCGGCACTGCCTGATTGCTGCCCGGGGGTCATGTACATGGCGTCTGGTCTCTTGCCCGTAAAGGGACCGTCTGTAATTACCTGCCGGAACTGCATGCATGATAATCTGGTGACTATGACTGAAGGAGAATAACAGGGTAAAGGCACTGGTACTGTATCACTCGCAGGAATTCGGTAATACAGGCTTCATGGCCGAAGCAGTTGCTGAAGGTCTTCGCAGCAGCGGATGTGATGTTGACCTGTTTAACACCGATGAAGGCAGATATGATATTACCCTGTTCCCGCAGTACGATTGCGTGGCTATCGGTTCACCGGACTACTACAGCTACATAGCCGGCGGAATCAAGACCTTCATGGATGACCATTATATCTATGACGTACGCAAGGGCCTGGAGGGCTTAAAAGACAAACCATATGTGCTTTTTTACTCTCATGGCGGGGGCGGCAGAGTGATAGATACCATGCAGCGCATTTTTCAGCGAATCGGGACACTGATTGGGGAGCCGGTTGGTTCCAGGGGTAAACCGGACACAGAAGCCCTGGAGCTATGCAAGACTTTGGGTAAAAAGTTAGCCGGAGCTGTTTCCTAACTCCGGCGTAATACGCCTGTTCTATATTTCAGAAATAATTATTTCGAATATGCCATGTCAGCCTGCATATGGCAGTTCTTTGATAGTTGCTATGCAATAACTCCCTGTTCCTTCAGTTGTGCAATGTCTTCCCAGGAATAACCGAGCACCGAGAGAATCTCTTCGGTGTGCTGGCTGAACTCGGGAGCCGGTAACCTGACGCTGGACGGCGTCTCGCTCATGTTGAGCGGATTGGCCAGTACCTCGATAGGCCCGTAGGATGGATGGTCAAAAGGAACGAAGTAGTTGTTTGCCCGCGCCTGTGGGTCTTTGATGACCTCGCTGAGTTTCTGCTGCGCACCGAATGGAATACCGGCTTCAGCCAGGCGTACTTTCCACTCCTCGAACGGTCTGCTTTTGAAGGCATCCCTCATGATGTAATAAAGGTCAAGGTGATTTTCCAGCCTGGACTCATGATTATTAAATCTGGGGTCATCCACCAAATCCGGCCGGTCCAGTGCTGTGCATATTTTTGTCCAGTAGCGGTCAGGCTGTAAAACGTTCAGGTGTATAATCCTGTTGTCGCTGGTAGTGTGAGCGATTGCCATCGGATTTGGTATATTTTCTTTCATAAAGTCCTGAAGACGGTTGAAGGCGGTTTCGGACTCCGCGGTCAGTTCCCGGAAGCGTTTTATCCGGGGGTCTTCTTCGTCCATCTGGCCCGGTGCAATGTCCTTCATATCCTGGCCGGTTATCAGGGCGCATGATATATCAAAAGAAAGCTGGTACATGCCGGTATGGAGCAGGGACAGCTCCACTTCCTGGCCGGCACCTGTCCTCTCTCTCACATACAGGGCTGTCATTACGGCGGCAAAGAGACCAAGTCCGGCCACGGTATCCCCGAAACCTGCCCTGAAACCGATTGCCGAAGCCCCGGCGGGATTCAGCATGTGGGTCACGCCTGACCTGAACCAGTGGACAGTCTGGTCGAAGGTGGGTGAATTCCGTTCAGGGCCTTTCTTGCCAAGACCCGTTATCGAGCCATAGATAAGTTTTGGATTCAGTGCCTTCAGTGTCTCGTATTCCAGTCCGAACTTCTCGCGTTCAAACATTCGCAAGTTGGTTACCAGGACATCAGCCTGTTCTATCAGTTTATATATGACCTCTCTGCCCTGCTCTTTGGAAAGGTCCAGGGCAAGGCTCCTCTTGTTGCGGTTGAATATCTCCCAGTTATAGTTGACTTCCGATGGTACACCGTTCATACCACCCTGCCCTGCCTGGTGGCTTCGCCAGAAATCTCCCCTTTGCGGGTGCTCGATATGTATAACATCCGCACCGAAATCTCCCAGGTGCCGGGCACCAATCGGTACCGCTACTACCTGTGATATATCGATTACTTTAATACCTTCGAGGGCATGACCCGGTTGTTTCATCTCTTCCTCCTGAATGTCAAAGGGCGCAATTTATGACAGTAACGGTGACAGTAACGGTGCCTGTATAAGTAGTCTATCAGCATGGCCAGGGGATGTCTAACGTGTCCGGGCAGTTAATTCCCGGTAAAAAAGAGACCTGTCTCGCATTCGAGACAGGTCTACCAGGTTACTGAAAAAGGGGAGTCCATAGGGAGCGCTCCTCAGAAGGAGCGGCGCCCCTTTGGCAAGGGTCTGGAGAATAGTTTATGGACTGAGAGTAAAAAGAGGATGCAGGGAGATGGAGCGTGCACGTGTGATTTACTTCAGGTAACTCAACCAGGTCTTACACCACTGAGCAGCCAGCGTCAAGGGGGGCACCCCCTTGAAATCCTCCTCAAGAGGGATTACACCCCTCTTTAACTCCCCGAAACGGTGTGAAGGACAATTTCAGGCAGGAGTCGTTTGCACCTTAAGGAGTGCCATACCGTTCTGGCAAGGGTCTGGAGAATAGTCTATGGACTGAGAGTAAAAAGAGGATGATTGAAAGAGTTTTTCATCACCCTGCTATATTGATTCATGGACAATCTGTGCCAGTTTACCTGTGGGCCCGCGTTATCCTTCCGCAGGACAACTGGAACCGGTAGAACCGGTTGCGGCGGGTAACCGGCGAAGACCGATATTCAGCAGGTCTTCACTGGCACCCGGAGACAGCCCGAAGTCTGGCAGCAGTTCCTTCAAGGCTGCAACCGTGCCGTTACCGCTGAAAACTGAGGAGCGCTTTTACCTGATACGGGCTGCTGTGGCAGGATAACTCATGTGCCGTTGCAGGCTATAAATATGGACAGCCTGTCTTGTTTTCCGGTAAGGAAGAAAAAAAACTGGCTGTTTCAGGTTAGTACTTCTGCCAGCCTTTTCCCTGGCGCAGTCCACGCACATACGCTGCCTGACCGGCATGCAGTATACTGTCATCCAGGATACTGATGAGGCGTACGCCTACCGTCGGCAGAGGCTGAAACCAGGGTTCATCCAGTTCCCGGTCAAGGTCTGCAGCGGACAGCGTATGAAAATAGTCTCTTGACCGCTCTACTGTTGCCCGGGTATAGGCCAGCAGCGTTTCGATATCAGGGGACTTAAAAGCTGCCACCTGCTCAGGGGTATGACCAAAACCGCCGTCTTTGGGGTCGGCTTCCCTGTTGAATTTCGTGCACCACCCGTCTTTGGTCCAGAGCTGCTCTTCTCCCGTCAGGGATGATATCTGTGCGTCCTGTTGCCGTGTCAGGTGCCAGGCCAGCCAGCCGATGCTATTGGCATCGGGACGAGGCTGCCAGTTCAGGTCTTCCTCTTCGAGGCCGGTGAGTACTCTTTCCATTACTTCAATAATGCGACCGTAGCCATCCGAAAGCAAATCGTACCATTCCATTGCTGCCTCCTCTTCATCGCCGTGAAGACGATGGTCAGGGTATACATGATGACCCGAGGTATCAACAGATTTACACAACCGTGTACTTTCTGTCAATCATGCACTGGCCGTACTGAAGGAATACATGAATATGGTTAGCCTTCAAAGGAAATGGAACGGGAGTAACGACGGGTACCGGGATATCTGATAGCCATGCTTTTTAACTGATAAGGTACTTGACAGGAACTCGTATGTTTATTAAAGTAGGCGTTACCAAATTCCCCATTTACTGTATATATTCGTATTAATCTGACTAAGGTGAGGAGGAAGAGATGAAAAGAATAGTGATTTTCTCAATGGCTTTTGTGTTAGCAGTTGCAGCAGTGCTGCCCGGCTGCACTTCTGAGGAAGCCGAACCCGAGGAAACAAAAGGTCCTATCACAGTAGGCTCGAAAATAGATACCGAGGGCTCACTTCTCGCCCAGATGATAATACTGATGTTGCGTGACCGCGGGTATGAAGTTGTGGACAAGTCCCAGTTTGGTCCTACTTCTATTGTAAAGAAAGCCCTGGAGAGTGGTGAAATAGACCTGTATCCGGAGTATACCGGGAACGGTGCTTTCTTCTTCGATGAAGCTGACTCACCGGTCTGGAAGGATGCCAGGAAGGGCTACGAACGTGTAAAGCAGCTTGACATGGAGCAGAATAATATCGTCTGGCTGGAGCCGGCTCCCGCCAATAATACTTGGGCTATCGCTATACGCAGCGACCTCGCCGGGGAGCACAACCTGAAAACGCTGGATGACCTTGCCGCTTACATCAACGCAGGTACAGAACCGGTTATTAAACTCATTGGCTCCGAAGAATTCGTGAATAGTCCGGCTGCACTGCCTGCTTTCCAGGAAGCATACGGGTTCACGCTGGACGAGGACCAACTGGTCACGGTATCAAGCGGCGATACGACGCAGACCGAAAAAGCCGCCGGAGAAGGTACCGAGAACATTAATGCAGCAATGGCCTACGGGACTGACGGGACTATCGATGCCTTCAACCTGGTCGTGCTGGATGACCCACGGGGAGTGCAACCGGTATATGGACCGGCCCCAAGGGTCCGCGGCGAGATAATGGACAAATACCCGGAAATTGCCGATATCCTCAATCCGGTCTTCAAATCACTGACGCTGGAGATTCTACAGGAGGCAAACGGTAAAATTGGTGTTGCGGGTGAGAATCCCGCCGATGTTGCCAGGGACTACCTTACTTCCAAAGGCTTTCTCAAGTAGGGTGTGGCTCTTAAATCATTGATGATACTACGATTGGCCAACCGCGATAGTGTGGCCGTTACAGGCTCGGTGGCAGGGATTGCCTCCCTGCTGTTCGGGTGGCTGACGTTAAAACCGAGTCGGGTTGCTGCAGGGACAAGCCTGCCCCTATGGGAAGCTGCCGGGTGGCTGCCGGTACTCATTATCGGCATTCTCTGGATAATATGCCTCGTTGCCGGCTTTTTAAGTGAAGGTAGAACAAGGTCAATAATACTCGGAATTACCGCCACTGCAGCGTTTATTGCAGTCCTTATTACTACCGGACTGGCTGCAGGGCACCTCCTTGAGGGTGAGGGCTCGATTTCACGTGTATCACTGGGAACTGGTTTCTGGCTGGCAGCAGGTAGTGTGTATATTGTAATCTTTGCTGCCAGGCAGGGGCTTACGGGTCAATTTATCTGGCGAAACCTGGTCTCATTCACCGGTATGATTGCTCTGGTTGTATTACTCATTGCAGGCTGGTTCGACCAGTTATCCATCCTCCAGGAGTTTTACGGCCGGGAAGAGCGCTTTTTGCAGGAGTTACGCAGTCATGTATTTATCTTTGCCGGAAGTGTCAGTGCCGGAACGATTTTTGGTATCCTGCTCGGAATATGGGCAGCAAGAAGCCGCCGTGCGGAAAGACCCATTTTCTTTATCGCAAACATAACCCAGACAATACCAAGCTTGGCGCTGTTCGGTCTGCTGATTGCGCCTCTTTCGGCACTGTCCTTTGCTTTCCCCGTCCTGAGGGACTTCGGAATCCGGGGGGTTGGTGTGACTCCGGCCGTAATCGCACTGGTTATTTACTCCCTGTTGCCAATAGTGAGAAATACATTCATAGGTCTGCGGCAGGTAGACCCGGCTGCTATTGATGCCGGTCTGGGTATGGGGATGACAAGGGGGCGTATTTTTCGCAGAATAGAGGTCCCGCTGGCAGCACCCCTGGTCCTGGAAGGGGTACGGACTGCATCCGTACAGTCGGTCGGACTTACTGCGGTGGCCGCACTCATCGGGGCCGGAGGGCTGGGCTGGTTTATTTTCCGTGGTGTCGGGCAGCAGGCGCCGGACCTGATTATGGTCGGAGTTGTCCCTATTATTCTCATGGCACTGGCTGTCGATGTACTGATGAGGGGGGCTATCAGATGGGCAACTCCGCGGGGTCTCCGGAGAGGTGATGCATGATACGGCTGGAACAGGTTACAAAAAAGTACGGTGAGACTACGGCGGTGGACGGCTTGTCCTTCGAGGTAAACGCAGGTGAAGTCTGTGTGCTTATCGGACCATCGGGCTGTGGTAAGACCACGACATTACGCATAATCAACCGTCTTCTTGAACCTACGTCGGGGCGCGTACTAATTGACAACGAAGATACCGGCAGGGTGCGACCCGAAAAGCTGCGGCAGTCAATAGGCTATGCAATACAGAGTGTCGGGCTTTTCCCCCACATGACGGTTGCCACCAATATCGCTGTTGTACCGGAGCTACTGCACTGGGAGAAGGAGCGTATTACAGCCAGGACCGAAGAGCTTCTCAAGCTTGTCGGGCTCCCCGCAAAGGAATATGCCGGTAAATACCCGAAACAGCTCAGTGGAGGGGAAGCCCAGCGTATCGGTGTTGCCCGCGCCCTGGCGGCTGACCCCCCGATGCTGCTCATGGATGAACCGTTCGGTGCGGTTGACCCTTTGACCCGTGAGCGATTGCAGGCGCAGTTTGTCCGTATTCAGCAGGAACTGAGAAAGACCGTAATCCTGGTTACGCATGACCTCGATGAAGCCATCCGGCTGGCCGACCGGATTGCCATCATGGACGCCGGAAAACTCGTGCAGTATGACACGCCTGAGACTATCCTTTCCCGACCTGTCAATAAGTTTGTCCATGATTTCGTGGGGACTGACCGTGCCCTGAAACGGCTGTCCCGCATTGGTATCGCGGAATTCGTGAAGCAGGCTGCTTCGATTCATACCGGTGATACGGTAGAATCGGCCATTTCAGCATGCGAGGTCTGTCCCTGGGTATGGGTAGTAGACGACAGTAACCGTTTGCTGGGTTGGGTAGACCGGAACAGCCTCCGGGGGACAGGGTCCATCAGCGAGAGCATGGTAACCGGTGACCCGGATACAATCGCCCTGAATAACACTGCTACTCTACGCGAGGCACTTTCGCGTATGCTCGGTCTGGGTTTGAAGAGCATACCCGTGGTTGATGAAGCCGGGCGGCTGACCGGTGAGGTCGACCTGGGTGATATCGAGGCTGCAACTTCAGAGGCAGGGGAGTAAACAGTGCGTACCGGGAAGATGACACGATGGCTCATTCTCGCTGTATCAGTGGCGGCTTTTGTTGTGCTGATTGCCAACCAGCAGTGGTGGGAAACAACATTCCGGTTCCTGTTCCCGGAGGAGAGCCAGGTTATGCACCCGCGTGCCAGCCTGCTGGTACTGGTCGGGGAACACCTCCTCCTTGTTATCTATTCAAGCAGCCTCACAGTGCTTGTGGCCGTGCCGCTGGGAATCTGGGTAACGCGGGACAGCGGACGCAGTTTTCTGCCGATTGTGAATGACCTTACCTCCTTCGGGCAGACTTTCCCGCCGGTGGCGGTGCTTGCCCTGGCTGTACCCGTGATGGGATTCGGGGTACCGCCAACAGTACTGGCACTCTTTCTCTACGGTTTACTGCCCGTGGTACGGAACACAATTGCCGGAATCAGCGCTGTTCCGCATGGTCTTGTTGATGCTGCCTATGGAATAGGTATGGGAAAGGTACGGACACTGGTCCGGATTGAGATTCCCCTGGCAACCAGGGTAATCATGGCCGGTGTGCGGATTTCGGTGATTATCAATATTGGTACCGCCATGATAGGTGCGGTCATTGGTGCGGGAGGTCTGGGGTCACCGATAGTGGCCGGACTGGTGCAGGACAACCTTGCTTATATCCTTGAAGGAGCTGTACCGGCTGCCATGCTGGCCGTCCTCACTGACCAGTTGCTGGCCAGTATCGAAAGTAGTTTTGCCTACCAGACGGACCAGCAGTAAACCCCATCCTCATCACTGTATTATTACGAAATCCTTATGCTTGTGGTGTATATATTACTTGAAGAGGCAACAGAAGTTGGTGTATAGTCTCTTTTTATTATCCACCCGCGGGAGGTAAGTGTAGATATAGCATGGCAATAGTAACCGTACTATATAAGGGAGGTGAGGTATGACGAATAGAATAACTGAAGAACAGATATATGAAGAAGCAAAGAAACGGGTAAAGGACAAGAAGGAGTTCTACGGTAATCTCGGGTCATGGGCATCCGTAAACACAGTACTGGTGATTATATGGGCATTGACTGACGCCGGGGGATATCCCTGGTTCCTCTGGCCGTTATGTATCTGGGGCGTTTTCGTGTTAGTGCATTTCCTGCGTATCTTTGTCTTTGCACGAAGGACTGATATCTCGGCAATAGAAAAAGAAGCAGAGAAAATACGGAGAGATGAACATCAGCCTAAATGATACCTGCAAGCAGGACGATGGTGCTGCAGGGATTGCAGAAAGATTGATTTGTTTCCCGCGAGGTAGAACAGCCTGATGCCTGGAGTGGCTGGTGGTTTACGCGGCCAACGTGGAGACTTAAACGGTTTTCACCTCCTGCGGCAGTCTTTTTTACACAGGTATCCACCTGCTACCGTTTTGTCCGGGACTTCTGTAATAAACCAGCATCGGGAACGTAGTGCATTGTATCCGGGTCACACCGTTAAATATTGGCAACCGGAGTATACATTGCCAGGGAAAGGAATAACAGTCCATTGTCAATCAT
>DUES01000115.1 GCA_011192055.1 Dehalococcoidia bacterium | reverse complement strand
GCCACCATTAAGATATTGCCTTTCTGGGGGATCAGAGTTGCACCAACCAGGTAGTCATCGTTCTGCAGCTTAATGCCTATCACTCCCGCGGCCGCTAAACCCATTGGACGCACCGCATCTTCGGAGAAGCGGATCGCCATTCCGCTGGCTGTCGCCAGGAGAATTTCAGCCTTCCCATCTGTCAGGTGGTACCAACCAAGTTCATCCCCCTCATTTACCCGCACTATTGTAAAGGGCTGTGCTGTCGGACCTGGCAAATCACTCAATGGGGATTTCTTCATCATTCCCTGGTAGGTGACAGTCAAAAAGTACCAATCGCTGCTTCTTTCACCTTTCGTTGGTAGCGAAAATGCTGCTACCAGTATATGCTTATCCGTTAATGGTGATATCTTGTGAAATGGAATTCCCCCACTGGGTTTATCGGCAGCTTGCAGTACGTGCATCGGTATCGCCGCGGCTTCCCCATTCTCAGCCACCAGGTAAAGCGTATCGCGTGTCATTGCTTTAATCAGTACTTGCGCGATATCTCTACCACTCAACCTGGGCTGCTTATCATCTTTAGTATGCGAAATTAATCCTTCCGGAGAGACCATGACCCATACTGCCTCATCTGGTACCAGGTCGCTGGTCGTTAGCATTGCTGCTTTTGTCTCGCCTTTCCCTAATTGTACGATTTGAGTCCGTCGTTGATCCCCGAAAGTCTCTTTGATGGCGCTCAATTCCTCGGCCACCATCTGGCGCATCTTGCGTGGTGAGCGCAGCAGCGATTCCAGCATCTTGATCTGTTTGTTGATCTCCCGGTACTCCTGGTCGATCTTCTTTCTTTCCAGTGCAGCTAATCGTCTTAACGGCATGTCCAGAATTGCCGTTGCCTGTATCTCAGATAACTTAAAGCGTCTCCTTAAGCGTGTCCGGGCTGTCTCGACATCTGGTGACCGGCGGATTAATGCGATCACATCGTCCAGGTTCTGCAGTGCAATCCGCAATCCCTCCAGGACATGGGCTCTTTGCCGGGCACGCTCCAAATCATATTCGCTCCGCCGCTTGACAATCGTCAAACGATGTTCCACATACACCCGCAGCGCTTGCTTCAAGCTCAACATGCGTGGTTCGCCATCCACCAGGGCCAGCAGGATGAAGCTGAATGTATTCCGCATCTGTGTTGTTCTGTACAGGTCCTGGAGCATCTTTTCAGGGTCAACGGTTTTGGTCAGCTCGATCACAATGCGCATCCCCTGCCGGTCTGATTCATCTCTCAGATCGGCGATGCCTTCCAGCTTCTCTTCGCGCACCAACCTGGCAATCCGTTCGATCAAAGTGGACTTATTGGTCATATACGGCAGCTCGGTGACGATGATCCGGTTCCTTCCCCGGCTCATTTCTTCCAGGTGGGCACGTGCTTGGACGATTACTTTACCGCGCCCGCTTCCATAGGTGCTGACCAGCGTATCCCCGTCAGTGTCCTGAATGATCATCCCGCCTGTGGGAAAGTCGGGACCCTTGATAAAGGTCATCAGGTCCTCGACTGAAATATCGTCCAATTTCTGCCATTTCTGCAGCATGAAATTGAGGGCATCGATCACTTCCCCCAGGTTGTGTGGCGGAATACTGGTTGCCATCCCCACTGCTATTCCAGTTGCACCATTGACCAGCATATTCGGATATGCCGCAGGCAGCACATCTGGCTCGGTCAGCGTGCCGTCGAAGTTCTCTGTAAAATCAACCGTATTTTTATTGAGGTCCGCCAGCATATGTGTCGCCAGCTGTGTGAGCCGGGCTTCTGTGTAACGCATCGCAGCTGGAGAGTCGCCGTCCATACTGCCAAAATTACCCTGCCCATCCACCAGCAGCGCCCTCATCGAAAAATCTTGTGCCATGCGTGCCATGGCTTCATAGACTGCCATATCACCATGTGGGTGGTACTTACCCAGCACCTCCCCCACAATGCGCGCTGATTTCTTGTGCGTCGTATTGGGAGTTATGTTCATATCATGCATGGCATACAGTATCCGGCGGTGCACTGGCTTCAGCCCATCACGCGCATCCGGCAGGGCACGCGCGACGATCACGCTCATCGCGTAGTCCAGGTAAGCTTGCTGCATCTCCTCATCGATATCGATCTTGTGGACCAGGCCGATCTCCATAGTTTTCTCCTGCAGTGAGTTTTATTAAACGGTTTGGGTCTAACCGCCTGTTTTTGTTATAGAAAATATGTGCTGAATCCTATCTTAAGGGTAAATGGTCAAAACGTCAACCGCGAAATGTCAGCAACAGAGATTATTTTCCATTAACTCAGCAAACAGATTGATCAGATAAAAAAATCCCCCGGTCATTCCACTGGGGGATTTGAATAATTAACCAGATATATGCTTCATGATCTAGAATGGCTTGAACATCATCAGCCAGATGATCACGACGAATCCCCCGTAACCTACCAGCAGCATCAAGTGCGGGCGAGTCTTGGTGATCAAAGCCCGGCTTTCTTCTTCGGAGGCTGGCTCCCCGGCTGGCATATCCCTGCCTCTGGCCATATAGGGCATTCCCAGCGCCTTACGCAGCGGAT
>DUES01000114.1 GCA_011192055.1 Dehalococcoidia bacterium | reverse complement strand
CCAGAGGCAGACTCATGGCAAACAAGGGCACGAACGGGGCACAGAGTATCGCCCCCATAATGAGCAAAGCCTGCCCTCCATTAGTAGGCAATGTGTAGAGGATGGCCTTCTCCAGGTTCTTCCAGGCGTGCCTTCCTTCTTCCACCGCCCCTACTATGCTGGAGAAGTTATCATCGGTCAGCACCATGCTGGAGGCTTCTTTGCTCACCTCGGTTCCCGTTATTCCCATGGCTATGCCAATGTCCGCCGCTTTAAGTGCCGGGGCATCATTTACCCCGTCTCCTGTCATCGCTACAATGTCACCCTTACTCTGCAACTGCTTGGCTATCCTCAATTTGTGTTCCGGAGCCACTCTAGCATAAACGGATACTTTACCCACGACCTGGTACAGTTCATCATCACTCATCCGGGACAGATCTTCGCCGCTCAACACTGTATTTTTTCCTTCTCCAATTATTCCTAACTGGTGGGCAATGGCTTCCGCTGTCAGCACATGGTCACCGGTAATCATAACCGGCCGGATACCCGCTACTTTGCACTTGGCGACTGCCTCGATGGCTTCCTGCCTCGGCGGGTCAATCATGCCCTGCAAGCCCAGAAAAATGAGGCCAGTCATGTCCTCCAGCCCAAGGGATGTCTTCTCTTTGGACACCGGTCTGTATGCCATCCCCAGCACCCGCAAGGCTTCCCCTGCCATCTCTGCGGCCTTCTTCAGTATGTCTGCCCGCTCGAGCGGCATTACGCTGCCATCAACCAACTCGCTCTGACACATCTCTAGGATTCTTTCAGGGGAACCCTTAATGTAGATGACATTTCCCTCGCCTGCCTGGTGTAGGGTAGCCATATACATTAGCTGAGAATCAAAGGGTATCTCATCCAGTCGGTGGTATTTGTCCTTTAGACCGGCTTTGGCTGCTGAGACCAGTAGCGCCCCCTCTGTAGGATCTCCAATAATATGGTGCCTGCCATTTTCCTGTGCCAGGGTGGCATTATTACATAGATAACCAGCTTTCAAGGTTTCAATGAGTACATCGTGGCTCTCACTGTTGCCGAGATTCAGCGATATCTCCTCATCTCCCAGGACAAACTCACCGCTCGGTTCATAACCGACCCCGGCTACCCGGTAGTCCTTTCCGCCGGAATATACACGGGTCACCGTCATCTCATTCTTGGTGAGTGTCCCTGTCTTATCCGAGCAGATAACTGTGGCGCAGCCCAATGTTTCGGCAGCGGGTAATCTCCGAATCAACGCATTTCTCTTGGCCATCACGGTTGCCGCCAACGCCAAGATTGCGGTGACAATCATCGGCAGCATCTCAGGTATGGCAGCGACAATCAGAGCGACCGTCGCCATAAACATGTAGATGAGGTCATAACCGAAGATAACACCGATGAAGAAGTTGATGACACCGAGCCCGAGCACACCGATGACCAGTACTTTAGTAAAGGCGGCTATCTTCTTCTGTAGCGGGGTTTGGACGATATGGGTCTCCTTGACCAGTTTAGCAATCTTGCCGAATTCTGTATTCTCTACAGTGCCGACCACAACCCCTCTAGCCGAGCCACGGGTAATGAAGGTACCACTGAAAGCGATACAGCGTTGGTCAGCCGGTGTGAGATACGGCATGGCAATAGGTTCGGTGTCCTTGGCTACAGGTGTGGATTCCCCCGTCAGAGGGGCTTCGTCGGCATGGGCATCCTTAGTGAAGAACAGCCGCAAATCAGATGGCACTTTGTCTCCGCTGTGAAGTATCACTACATCGCCGGGTACCAGTTCTCGCGTCGCTATGACTTTTTCCACACCGTCGCGGAGCACAGTGCACTCCGGTACTATCATCTTCCGCAATGCTTCAAGAGCATTTTCGGATTTTCCCTCCTGGAAGAAACCAATCAAGACGTTGAGGATAACAACGCCCATGATAACGGCAGTATCCATCCACATGTCTTCATGCGTCAGCAACGACATGACGGATGTTACCGCAGCGGCAATGAGCAGGATATACACCAGCGAGTTGCGAAACTGGTCCAGTAAACGCAGGAGTGCGCTTCTCTTCTTATACTCCAGTTCGTTATAACCATATAGTGCGAGCCGAGCTTCCGCTTCAGTGGAGCTAAGCCCGGTGCTGCTGGAGCCCAGGACTTCAAAGACCTGTTCCGCTGTTAGCTGGTACCACTGATTACTAGTGGTCATCAAACCTCCTTCCTATACTGGTATTTCTTTGCTGGATATGGATTGTGCTGTGAGTCTCCATCTCCGTTTGATTGGAGTCTGGCTACACTTTCATCGCTTAAAGTTCAATGATTGTCTCGTTCCGCTTGAGTAGACCGTACCGAGATTGAGTAATTTTGTTCTCCCCAGTCTCTACTCAAAGATGTTGTTACTTCTGCTAATATCCAGTAATTGCGCTGCCGGTATTTCGGAATTACGGCATACCATGTGTTTGTAGCCTCATTCATAAGCATTACCATTTTCCCAAGTTATCTCTCAGCCTCAGCTTAGCCCCCACTACACCACCTCTAGTTTTTCCAGAGCTATCCAGATTTATTCTTTCTTCTTGTAGTCGCATTAAACTGCTCTTGCCGCACGGGCTGCGTTGATCCAAATACGTGTTCACAGAGGAAAAGTATATGTCTTCCAGCAAGGCCTGCGCCAGTCCAGCTACATAGTCCCAAACGTCCGTCACTGGTCACAACCAGGTCAATCTCGTTCCTTTCGATAAACTCGTCTATTTCCCCATATGGTATGCCAGTGCTAATAGGCTCAACGTCTATACGGTCTGTACGTAAGTCATCGGCTATTTTAGCCAAGTATTTGCTGGCTGCTACATCGCTCATTCGTGTCGCCATATCAAGTTTATGAGGTGCCATAATACGCCGGACCATCGAGCCAAATGCACGTGATACCCTTGCCAGGTAGACCTTCGCTATCCTATGCGTTATGGCAATTTCCCTTAGCTCCAACAGATGGCCCTCAATATCATCCAAGCGATTCAGCAAGACAAGCATCTTCCTCATGTCCCACCCCCAAAACACGATAGTAATCCACAGGCTGGTTACCCGCGCGTTCAATACTAACCTAACACAGGATGGTTAAACTGAGGTTGAGCGACGGTTAAACAATGGTTAATATTTGTAGAGTATACGCTCACTTACCAGAAGCAGTTTTAACATTAGACCGTATGGAGGTGTATAATTAACTGGGAATAGAACCTAAGGGGCTGTTGGACCGGAGATATGACAAAAGTTCTTGTCATTGAAGACGATGTGAATATCGCTGTCTTTATCAAGCGGGGGCTGATTCAGAAGGGCTTTGATGTTGAGGTTATCCTTACCGGAGTCGAGGGTCTCAAAGCAGTGAAGTCCACCAATCCTGACCTTGTCGTTCTTGATTTGACACTTCCAGACATGGATGGCCTTGATGTTTGCCGTGAACTGCGCTCTAATGGTGATTTAGGTATCATTATCCTCACTGCTCGCCATCT
>DUES01000113.1 GCA_011192055.1 Dehalococcoidia bacterium | reverse complement strand
GAGGAAGCGCACTGACGGGCAGTATCACAGGCGGCTACCGATTGAGGGAAACCGGCTGTTAATATTATGTTCCTGGTCATCGCAAAGCCAACGGTAGTAGCCGAGCCAACGACTACATCGTCGATAAGATTGGGGTCCAGTTTGTTTCTTTCCAGTACGGCATTCAGGACAGGTACCATGAGGTCGGTGTAGGCAATTGAGCGGTACATACCGCGGTCTCCGGCACGGCCAATCGGTGACCGGCAGGCGTCTATGATAACTGCTTCTTTCATGTTTCTCCTTCCAGGAATGTAATTAATGAGCAAAAGTAGTACAATACTGCATTGTATTAATTTTTTGGACTATACCATGCCTGACTCCGGTTCAGCAAATATACTTTTGTTGCTCCGGGACAATCAGCAAGTCCGGATAAGCTGGTATCGGGTGGTGTTCTTCGGGGGATGAGCTTGGCGGTATATAGTGATATAATATAGCTGCTGCAGAAGTTGAGAGCATGTATAAAGAAAGGAAGCAGATATGGATGATTTGAAAGTGTTTACAGGTAATGCAAATCCCGATCTGGCACGGGCGATTGCCGAATACCTGGGTATGCCTCTGGGCGGTGCCGAGGTTTTTCAATTTACCAATGAGAACATATTTGTCAAGATTACGGATAATGTCCGCGAACGGGATACTTTTGTAGTCCAGCCAATCTGCTGCCCGGTAAATGAGAGCCTGGTAGAGCTTCTGATAATGATTGACGCCCTGAAACGGGCTTCGGCAAAACGGATTACGGCCGTAATCCCGTACTATGGCTATGGACGTACGGACCATAAAGACCAGCCCCGCGTTCCGATAACCGCCAGGCTGGTGGCTGACCTGCTGACGACCGCGGGCGCTAACCGGGTACTTACGGTTGACCTCCATGCTGCCCAGATACAGGGCTTCTTCAGTATCCCGGTTGATGAACTGACAGCCCTTTCCCTGCTTGCCGATTATTTCAGGAAGAAAGAGATTGAGGAACTGGTTGTCGTAGCGGTGGATATTGGAATATCGAAGCGGGCTCGTGATTTTGCGGCCAAGCTGGACAAACCCCTGGCAATCATGGAGAAGAGTCGACTTGGTAATTCCGGTCGTACCGAGATGCTCAATGTCATCGGAGACGTTAAAGGAAAGGTAGCTGTGGCGTTCGACGATGAGATTGACACCGGGGGTTCTATAGTTAATACCATGAAAACCGTGCTTGAAAGAGGTGCGAAAGAAGTATATGCCTGTTGCACGCATCCCGTTTTGACCGGGCCTGCAATAGAGAGGCTTGCCGGCAGCCCGGCAAAAGAAGTAGTGGTGACCAATACTATCCCGGTCTCCGGTGAGAAGAAACTGGATAAAATAACAGTGCTTCCCATTGCTCCGTTACTGGGTGAAGCAATTCACCGTATCCATACGGGGCTCTCAATAGGAGCGATGTTTGAACAGTCCTGAGAAACTGGTTGAAGTGTACGTGGCCCGTGGTGAGGCTGAGGCAAACATCATCAAGGGTTTGCTGGAGAGCTACGGTATCCCCAGTTTGCTGAAATCGCTGGCAGCACCATCGGTGCATGCCTTCGCGATTGACGGGATGGGTGAAGTCAGGGTAATGGTACGGGAGTCCGAGGTCGGGGAAGCCAGAAAGTTAGTGAGAGAGATAGACAATGCCTAAGTGGATCAGCACACTGTTTGATACCAATGAAAAAGAAATAAAGCGGCTTCAACCGCTGGTGAAGAAGATAAATGACCTTGAACCGGAGTATCAGCAACTCAGCGATGAAGCTCTGCGTGGCAAAACGGACGATTTTCGTGAACGTCTCAGGGCAGGCAGAAAGCTTGATGAGCTTATACCTGAAGCCTTTGCTGCCGTACGGGAAGCTACCAGGCGCACAGTGGGTCAGCGTCATTATGACGCCCAGCTCATCGGTGGTATAGTACTGCACCAGGGCAAGATTGCCGAGATGAAAACCGGTGAAGGCAAGACCCTGGCAGCGACTCTACCACTTTATCTCAATGCCCTCAGTGGCAAGGGATGCCACCTGGTCACGGTAAATGATTACCTGTCAAAGCGGGACCCGCGCTGGATGGGACCGGTTTACCATGCCCTGGGTGTCAGTGTTGCCAGCCTCCAGCACGAAGCCTCATTTATCTACGACCCCGCATACGAAGAAGAAGACAAAGCGTGGAGTTACATGCGGCCGGTTTCGCGGCGTGAAGCGTATCAGGCAGATATTACCTACGGCACCAATAATGAGTTCGGGTTCGACTACCTGCGTGACAATATGGTGGTCGAACTGAAGAATTGCGTGCAGCAACCGCTGAATTATGCCATCGTTGACGAGGTAGACAACATTCTCATTGATGAAGCACGGACGCCGCTTATCATAAGTGGTCCCGCCGAAGAAGCGGAACAGAAGTACCAGGTCTTTGCCAGGCTGGTCCCCCGTCTTCACCGGGACGAGCATTATACTCTGGATGAGAAACGTAAGGGTATAAGCCTGACCGATGAAGGCACCAGTGCCGTTGAGGATTCACTGTCACGGAGCGGACTCCTGAAGTCGACTAATCTCTATGACCCGGCAAATGCGGCACTGACACGCTATCTTGACAACGCACTCAAAGCACAGTTTCTGAATAACAGGGATGTTGAGTACGTGGTCCGTGATGGCCAGGTGGTCATCGTGGACGAGTTTACCGGTCGTTTGATGTTCGGCCGGCGCTTTTCAGGGGGACTGCACCAGGCGATAGAAGCCAAGGAACATGTCAAGGTGCAGCGGGAGAGCATGACCTACGCTACCATTACCTTCCAGAATTATTTCCGCATGTACGAGAAGCTGGCGGGAATGACGGGTACCGCGGTTACCGAGGCAGAGGAGTTCCACAAGATTTACAAGCTGGAAGTAGTGGTTATTCCAACCAACAGACCGATGATCCGGAACGACTCCACCGACCAGATATACAAGGACGAAAACACCAAGTTCAATGCGGTCGTGCGTGAGGTTGAGCAGCTTCACAAGGAGAAGAGACCGGTGCTGATTGGCACGGTCTCTATCGAGAAGTCGGAAAACCTCAGCAACAGGCTGACAAAGAAAGGAATCAGGCACCAGGTACTTAATGCCAAAATGCATGAGAAAGAAGCCGGTATCATTGCTCAGGCAGGACAACTAAGCACTGTAACTGTTGCCACGAATATGGCGGGACGCGGTGTTGATATCGTCCTCGGCGGTAATCCCGAAGAGCGGGATACCACCGAATGGCAGCGGGAGCATGATGACGTAATAGAACTGGGCGGACTTCACATAATCGGCACCGAGCGCCATGAAGCCAGGCGTATTGATAACCAGCTACGCGGCAGGGCCGGAAGACAGGGTGACCCGGGCAGTTCCCGGTTCTATGTTTCCCTTGAAGACGATGTCATGAAGCGTTTTGGCGGCGACCGTGTCAGGGGTGTCATGGAGTGGGCCGGTTTTGATGAAGATACCCCCATTGAAAACCGGCTGGTGAACCGTTCTCTTGAGAGTGCCCAGGTCAACGTGGAAGGTTATAACTTCGATATCCGGAAACACCTTGTTGAGTATGACGATGTAATTAATGCCCAGCGTGAGCTTATCTACAGTGAGCGCAGCAAAATCCTGAATGGTGCTGACCTCAAGACCAACATCCAGGAAATGGTTTCTGAGGAAATGGCGGGACTGGTCAGTAATTATACGAGGAATGACCGCACCGAAGAAGATATGAGTGGCCTGCTCAACGAGGTTAACACGATAATGCCGGTACCTCCCGGCCTGAATGCAGGTACACTCACCGAGACAAAACCGTCGCAAATTGAAGAAAAACTCACCGATATTGCCGAGTCTTTTTACGAACAACGGGAACAGGAAATGGGCACGGATAACATGCGGACGCTGGAACGCCTGCTGATGCTGCGCACGATTGACAATCTCTGGGTGGAACACCTGACCGAGATGGACTACATGCGACAGGGTATAGGGCTCCAGGCATACGCGCAACGCGACCCGCTGGTTGCCTACAAGAGGGAGGGTGCCACCCAGTTCCAGTCGCTTCTGGACACAATCCGGCGCAGTGTAGTTCACACGATATTCCACGTAAACCTTACCAAAGAACCGGCATCCAGGCAGGTATCGCGGGGTATGGCACAGGTAACGGCCGGTCATGGCGGAAATGACAACAGGCCCAGGCAGAAAATGGCCGGTAAGAAGATAGGGCGCAACGACCCCTGCCCGTGCGGCAGCGGGAAAAAATACAAGCACTGCTGCGGAAAGTGACATTCATCTGTAGCCAGTCGTGTGTAATACCGGTTATGAACAATGCTGAAGTTGCCGGGGTGTTCCGGGAAATTGCCGGCCTTCTTGAAAAGAGAAAAGATAACTGGTTCAAGGTAATGGCTTACCGCAAGGCGGCAGATGCCATTGAAAACCAGCCGGTTTCGGTGGAGGAGCTTGTTGCCGAAGGTAAGCTGAGAAGTATCCCGGGAATCGGCGAGGCCATCTCCGGGAAAATCACCGAACTTGTGACAACGGGTCATTTGCAGTACTACGAAAGGTTACAGTCAGAAACAGGCGGGGAATAAGAGTGAACAGCCCGGATAGCGAGCAACCATCAACCCAACCTGGGGTAGAAAATGCGGCCATCCGGCACCTGGAAGAGGCTGTTACCGGTGGCCGGGACGGATATACAGCCCTGCTTGAAGCTATCGCCCTGTGGG
>DUES01000112.1 GCA_011192055.1 Dehalococcoidia bacterium | reverse complement strand
TCGTGGCACTTCTGAATAGTCGCGGCGGCAAGGCAGTCGGCATCAGTGGAGTGGACGGATCCCTGCTTGTGGGTAAAATTAAGAGAAAAGAGATGGGTTACGTAGGCACAGTCACCTCGGTGAATATCGCCATACTCGATACCCTGGTGAATTCGGGATTTATACCAGTAGTTGCTCCGTTAAGCATATACTCACCGGGCGGGTCAGATGGTGAACCGCAGATATTGAATGTAAACGGTGACACTGTGGCCGGGGAAATCGCTGCAGCAATTGGCGCCGAACGTCTTATCTTCCTCACCGATGTCGACGGCATTCATGATAAACAGGACAATCTCATTCTCCGCCTCTCGCCTGATGAAGCTGAGGAATTACTCGCTTCGGAGGTAGCGTCCGGGGGTATGATTCCCAAGCTCAGGGCATGCCTCAAAGCCCTGTCCCAAAGCAGTACCGCTTCGATTATTGGCGGCAAAAACCCCCATGCTTTACTCAGGGAAATCGAAGGTGATGAGTTAGGCACAACAATTCGTGCTAATATAGGGTAAAATAGAAAAGTACGCTAAACCGGAACTCGCATAAATTTTGCAGCCTGACCATGTACGCGTAATGAAAAGCAGGGGAAAAGGGAATTTCGCGAAGCCATCGTTTTTCTAATAAACAGCATTGTTACTGTGTAATAAGTGACTGAAGAATAGATTTCTGGAGTGTAGAGATGAGTAACTGGCAAGAAGTCGAGAAAAAGTACTACCTGAAAACCGGCAACCGTGTCCCGGTTACACTGGTCAAAGGTAAAGGAGCCCGGACCTGGGACGATGCCGGAAAGGAATACCTGGACTTTGTCAGCGGATGGGCAGTAAACAGCCTGGGCCACTGCCATCCCGCACTCGTCAAGGCAGTCACGGAACAGGTAAATACACTGGTGCAGACCTCAAACCAGTTCTACACTGTCCCGCAACTCCAGCTTGCCCAACTCCTCGTGGAGAACAGTTGCCTGGACAAGGTCTACGTCTGCAACAGCGGTGCCGAAGCCTGTGAAGGTGCCGTGAAGCTGGCGCGCCGCTACGGCAGCCTCAAGCTAAACGGCGCGTACGAAGTTATCACTGCCCTTGATTCTTTCCATGGGCGTACCCTGGCAATGACGGCTGCCACCGGACAAGCGAAGTTCCAGGCACCCTATATTCCCCTGACGCCGGGATTCGTTAATGTGGAATACAACAACGTCGAGGCAATAAAGTCAGCCACCACCGAACAGACCTGTGCCGTAATGCTGGAACCGCTCCAGGGCGAAGGCGGTGTCAATGTTCCTGATGATAACTACCTGGCCAGTGTACGTTCCTGGTGCGACGAAAAGGGAATACTGCTTATCCTGGATGAAATTCAGACGGGTATAGGCCGGCTTGGCACCCTTTTCGCATACGAGCAGTCTAATGTTGAACCTGATATTATGGCATTAGCGAAAGGTCTGGGCAGCGGAGTACCTGTCGGGGCTTTCATGGCAAAAGACAAGGTCTGCGTGTTTTCTCCGGGTGAGCACGGCTCTACCTTCGGTGGTAATCCGCTTACCTGTGCTGCTGCCTGTGCAACAGTCAGTCATATTATTGAGAATGATGTTACCGGCAATGTCAGGAAAGTGGGGCAGTACTTCTTCAACAGTCTGAAAGAGCTGCAAAAGAAATACCCGTTTATCACCGATGTTCGCGGTCGCGGATTACTGCTGGCCATACAGTTCGACCGTGAAATTGGCCAGGATATGTTAAACGCCTGTCTTGAGAATGGTATGCTGGTCAACTGTGTCAAGCCCAACGCACTGCGTTTCATGCCCCCGCTAATCATCGGTAACAGCGACGTTGATGAAGCCCTGGGCATACTGGATAAATCCCTGTCCGGTATATCATCCTGACCGTCTGAAAGTGTAACATCGTATAATACTGGTTTCGTGGAGGAGGAATCATGGCAGATAAAGTGATACTGGCCTATAGTGGTGGCCTGGATACATCGGTGGCAGTCACATGGATACAGGAGAACTACGGTCTGGACGTAATCACGCTGACCATTGATGTCGGTAATGAGAAGGACTTTACTGTCGTCAAGGAAAAAGCACTGAAGGTCGGCGCTATAAAAGCACTGGTGGCCGATGTAAAGCAGTCTTTTGTTGATTATTTCATATTTCCGGCACTGCAGGCGAATGCGCTCTACGAAGGGCAATACCCCCTGGCCACGGCGCTGTCCCGACCGCTGATGGCAAAGTTGCTCGTTGATACCGCCCGTGAAGAAGGGGCTGTTGCAGTAGCACATGGCTGCACGGGAAAGGGAAATGACCAGGTACGATTTGATGTCGGCATCAATACCCTTGCCCCGAACCTGAAAATCATCGCTCCGGCCCGTGAGTGGGGAATGACCCGCGAAGAGACGATAGCTTATGCTAAAAAGCACGATATTCCCGTACCGATAACCGTAAGCAGCCCCTACTCTATTGACGAGTGTCTGTGGGGTAAGGCCATCGAATGCGGAGTCCTGGAAGACCCGTGGATGGAACCGCCGGAGGACGCATTTACCTGGACCAAATCTGCTGACCAGGCACCGGACAAGCCCACCTTCATAGAGATTGGTTTTGAAAAGGGCATACCGGTAAGTCTTGACGGTCAAATGATAAACGGGGTAGAGCTTATCCAGCAGCTTAACGAACTGGCCGGAAATCACGGTATCGGCCGGATTGACCACATCGAAAACCGGGTCGTTGGCATAAAGTCCCGTGAAATCTATGAAGCCCCGGCAGCAACCGTCCTTATCGAAGCACACCGTGCGCTGGAAGCTATGACGCTTTCCAAGGACCAGCTCCGGTTCAAGGAAAAGGTATCAATGGAGTATGCCGACCTTATTTACAACGGTCTCTGGTTCAGCGGTCTTAACCGCGACCTTTCCGCCTACATCATCAGTTCACAGCGTGATGTAACCGGTACGGTAAAAATGAAACTCTTCAAGGCCAGGGCACAGGTTGTCGGACGGAAATCCCCGCGTTCCCTGTACGACCTCGGTCTGGCCACTTATGACGCTGGCGACCAGTTCGACCAGAGTGCGGCAATCGGCTTCATCCATCTCTGGGGTCTGCCGGTAAAAACCCAGGCACAGGCACAGATACTGGCCGATGTCGAGGGACCGCTGAGTATTATGGCACCTAAGGAGCCTAAAGACAGCAAGGAATAATATGAGCCATATCCGCGGTCGGTTTGAGAAGAACGCTGATATGAAGGCGGAACAATATACTGCCTCCATTCAGTATGACTGGCGACTTTATCCCTACGATATCGCAGGGAGTATTGCGCACGCCCGGATGCTGGCAAAACAGGACATCATCTCCCAGCAGGACGCCGAAACTATCATTGACGGCCTCAACTCGATTAAGGACGAAATTGAACAGGGTATCTTCCGGTTCAAACCGGAGCTTGAAGATGTCCACATGAATATTGAAGCCCGCCTCATTGAGAAGGTTGGTGATGTCGGGGGTAAACTCCATACTGCGCGGTCGCGAAACGACCAGGTAGCCCTCGATATACGGTTGTTCACCCGCGACGCAATCGAACAGACCATCGGGGGACTGCGCACATTGCAGCAAGCCCTGGTCGGCCTCGCCGAGGCTAACAGGGATACCGTCATGCCGGGATATACCCACCTCCAGCGGGCACAGCCGGTACTCCTCGCCCATCACCTGCTGGCTTACTTCGAGATGCTGGAGCGGGATACCGGACGGTTCAAAGATGCCCGAAAACGCAGCGATGTCCTGCCTCTGGGCAGTGGCGCTCTCGCCGGAGTTGCCTATACCATCGACCGCGAGTTTGTCGCTAAAGAACTCGGTTTCAGCCGGATAAGCAACAACAGCATTGACGCTGTCAGCGACCGTGATTTTTTGATTGAGTACGAGTCCGCGGCAAGCATCTGCATGATGCACCTTTCCCGCCTGGCGGAAGAGATTATCCTCTGGTCTTCAGCGGAGTTCAGTTTTATCGAAGTGGACGATGCCTATGCCACCGGCTCAAGTATCATGCCGCAGAAAAAGAACCCGGACGTTGCCGAGTTGGCGCGGGGCAAGACAGGACGCATTTACGGCAACCTGATATCCCTGCTGACCACCATGAAGGGGCTTCCACTGGCTTATGACCGGGATATGCAGGAAGACAAGGAATGCTTCTTCGATACTGTGGACACGTTGCTGCCTACACTGGAAACCTTCGCCG
>DUES01000111.1 GCA_011192055.1 Dehalococcoidia bacterium | reverse complement strand
CTGGTACCCCGCCATTCCTGTGTCCGGACAAAGCCCCACTGGTTGGTGTCTACACCCAGCATCCCGGTCAGTTCTGCCATGCGGCGGGAAGGGCACTGGGCAGCAGCAAGTACCACCATGTCGAACTCACTGCGAATATCGGTGCCGTCCTCGGCCCGGGCAAGCAGGAGCAGGTCCTTCGTTCCGGGGTTCTGCTTGATGGTTGAGACACGGCATCGAACAAACTTGACTCCAAGTTCCTCCGCTTTCCGGTGGTAGCGGTAGTAGTCTTTACCGAAATCACGGATATCCATGTAAAAGATAGTTACATCCGTTCCCGGGCTTTTCTCTTTAATCAGTATCGATTCCTTTAATGCGTACATGCAGCAGGCAGCTGAACAGTAGTTCCGGTTCATGTCTCGCGAGCCGACGCATTGCAGAAAAGCTACCTTCTCCGGAGTCCTGCCGTCAGAGGGGCGGACCAGGCCACCTTCCGTCTTGCCGGTTGACGAAAGGAGCCGTTCTGCCTGGAGGTTGGTCAGGACATTGGGAAAGCGCCCGAAACCGTACTGGCCCATCTCGGCGGCGTCATATTCCTGAAATCCGGCGGAGATAATTATTACCCCGACAGACAGTTCCCTGGACTCGTCTTCAAGGTCAAGGTCTATCGCATTGGTGGGGCATACTTCCACGCACTTGCCGCAGCGGGTACAGGCATCATAATCGATGCTGAAGAAGTTGGGTATTGCCTGGGGGCTGCGGACATATATTGCCTTGCGGTTTTGCAGACCGTCGTTGTACTCGTCGGGGACTTCCACAGGACAGGCTCCGGCACAAAGACCGCACGCGGTGCATCTCTCTTTTTTTACCCAGCCTGATAATGTCTTAACGGAAACGCAAAAATTACCGGCCTCACCATCTACCTTTTCAATTATGGTATTGGTCAGCATTTCAATATTTGGGTGGGCGAGGTCACGGCGAAGGCAGACCTGCGAGCATTCATCGCGGGAGAATACCGGTAACAGCTTGCACAGCTCACACTGGTTATCCGGGAACCATTTGTCCAGTTGAGGAACGGTACCACCAGCAGCAGGACTGCTATCGACAAGATAGGTCTTATAACCTGATTCAGCAAGGTCCAGAGCAGCTCTGATACCACCGACTCCGGCACCAATGACTAATGCTGCACTTGCCTTATCCTGCATTCGATGCTCCTGTTCGTTTAGTTAATCAACCGGTTTAGCTTGCCAACCCCGCTCAACGGGATTAGCTGGCTAATCCCGCATATTCCCTGGTTGCCATGTCAATTGAGTCAAGTACCTGCCGTGGCGAGCAGTTCTTGAGCTGCATTGCCTTGGAAGGACAATTGACCGCACAGGCGCCACAACCCTTGCAGATTGCCTCGTTAACCACGGCTTTTTTCGTCCTGGGGTCAACCTCAATGGCGCTGTAAGCACAGATAGCCTCACATACGCCACAACCACTGCATACTTCCTCGTCAACCATGGAAGTAGCGGCTTCCATCTCAACCCTGCCCTTGGTGATAAGTTCCATTGCACGGGCGGCGGCTCCGGTAGCCTGGTTAACGGTGTCGGAGATATCCTTGGGCCCCTGGCAGCAACCGACTGTATAGATACCATCCAGCATAGTGCCTACCGGGTCAAGTTTGGGGTGACGCTCCATGAAGAAGCCATCACCGCTGCGTCCCAGCAGGAATGTCCTCGCTATTTCCTCGGTATCAGCACGTGCCTGCATGGCCACACTGAGAATAACCATATCTACCGGTACCCGGATCAGCGCACCGAGTAATGTATCTTCGCAGACAACTATCAGCTTGCCCTTCTCTTCATCCTCCTGGGTAATATCCGTTACCTGGGCTACCTTGCCACGGATGAAGTTAACGCCTTCATCGCCTACCTGCTTGTAGAATTCCTCATGACCTTTACCGAAGCAGCGCATGTCGATGTACATCTGGTAGACGTCCATTCCCATCCCTTTGAGGAGATGGGAATACTTCAGACTGTACATGCAGCACAGGCGTGAACAGTACTGCTTATAGTTCTCGTCACGACTTCCAACGCAGTGGATTATGGCTGCACTCCGGGGCGTTGAGCCGTCTTTGAGAACAATATTTCCCCCGGTAGGCCCGCTATCACTGGCCATCCGTTCAAATTCGGGGCTGGTAATAACATTATCGTATTGACCGTAGCCGTATTGTGTTATCGGGGTAGGGTCAAATGTATCATACCCGGTTGAAACGATAACCGCTCCGGCTTCGATTTCTGTCTCTTCATCCTGCTGTTCGAAGTCGATTGCGCCATGGGGGCAGGCATCCTGGCAGGCTTTACAGTCGCCGTTAGTAAAGTGAAGGCAGTTCTCGCGGTCAATCACCGGAATCTTTGGCAATGCTTCCGGGAACGGTATATAAATTGCCTTTCTTTTACTCATCCCGCGGTCGAAACCACTATCGACTTCCACGGGGCACTTGTCCCAGCATGCGCCGCAGCCGTCACACTTGCTTGTGTCAACACAGCGCGCCTTTTTACTGACGGTCGCTTTGAAGTTGCCGATATAGCCGCTCAGCTTGGTCAGTTCACTGTATGTCATCAGGTTAATATATTCATTAGAAATAACCTGTTCCATCCTGGGAGCAAGAATGTCGATAGCGGGTTCGAGGTAGGGGAATGTCTTTCCCAGTTGAGCCATACGGCCGCCAATGCTGGGTTCTCTCTCTACCAGGTGGACTTGCCGCTCGGAACCGGCAATTTCCAGGGCTGTCTGGATTCCGGCTATTCCGGCGCCAACAATGAGCGTATCCGGTTGCACGTGAGCGTACTTGGTCTCAAGCGGAGTGCGATACTTGACGCGGGAGACACCGGCGGCTATCAGTCCCATTGCTTTTTCGGTGGCCAGCTTTTCATCATGGCTGTGCACCCACGAGCAGTACTCACGGATGGTGGCCATTTCGCACAGGTGAGGATTCAGTCCTGCGGTCTGGCAGGCTTCCCTGAATGTGCGGAGATGAAGGGTTGGGGAGCAGGAGCATACCAGTACACGGTTCAGGCCGAGTTCCTGAATATCATTCTTGATAAGGTCCTGTCCCGGGTCGGAACACATGAAGGTATAGTCTCGTGAAATAACTACCGATTCAAGTTTTCCGGCAAACTCGGTGAGCTTCGCAATGTCTAAATATCCTGCAATGTTAGAACCGCAATGACATACATATACCCCGACTCTATACTCCATATCTCTATTCTGTTCCTGCTTTCCGTCAGTTTCCGCCGACAGCCATTGCCTCGGCACCAACCTCACCTCGGCTGACCAGGGCAAGAGCTTTGGCAGCAGCACCTATTGCCTGCGATACTGTATCCGGGATGTCTTTTGGTCCCTGGCAGCATCCGGCCATGAAGATTCCATCGATTATGGTGCCCATTGTATCCAGTTTATAGTGTTTCTCCTCAAAGAAACCGTCACTGTCAATCTTCAGTCCAAACATTTTGGCGACTTCTGTGGAATCGGCACGTGGTTTAATAGCTACATTAAGGATAACCATGTCTACCGGTACTCGGATAAGGTTGCCCAGCAGGGTATCCTCGCAGACGACTATCAGTTTGCCTTTTTCCTCGTCTTCCTGCGTGATATCAGTCACCTGGGCTACTTTTCCACGGATGAAGTTGACGCCTTCATCGGAGATGCGTTTATAGAATTCCTCATAGCCTTTACCGAAACAGCGCATATCAATGTACATCTGGTAAACATCTGCACCGGTCTTTTCTTTTATCTGGTGGGCATGCTTGAGACCATACATACAGCATACGCGTGAGCAGTATAAATGGTAATTCTCGTCACGACTTCCCACGCAGTGGATGATAGCAGCACTTTTAGGTGTGGTACCATCCTTAAGCATCACCTTACCTTCTGTTGGACCGGTGGAGCTTATCAATCGTTCAATTTCAAGACTGGTAAAAACATTTTCATATTTCCCGTACCCATACTGGGTTATGGAAGTAGGATCAAGCAGGTCATAACCGGTCGTAATAATAATGGCTCCGACCTCTACCTCGACAATCTGGTCGGTCTGCTCGAAATCGATGGCCCCGGCGGGGCAAAATCTCTCGCAAACCCGGCACTTGCCCGTCTGGAGATAAGCGCAGACATCCTTGTCAATTGCCGGGAGATTGGGTACGGCCTGGGCGAATGGAATGTAGATAGCCTTTCTCTTGCTCAGTCCCATGTTCCATTCGCTGTCTGTTCTCCATGGTCACTTTTCCTGGCAAACACCACAGCCGGTACACAGGGTTTCATTAATGAAGCGGGCTTTTTTCCTTACTTTGACATGGAAATCACCGGCTGACCCCGTGACCTCCTCTATCTCGCAGTAGGTCATTAATTCAATGTTTTTATTCGAGCCTACCTGGCTCATTTTAGGAGTACCGATACAGGAAGCGCAGTCCATAGTGGGGAAGGTCTTGTCAAGCTGCAGCATGCGGCCGCCTACGGTAGGTGCCCTTTCTACCAGATACACGCGGTGGTCTGCATCGGCTATCTCAAGGGCCGCCTGCATACCGGCGATTCCGGCACCAACCACCAGAACATCGGGTTTGCTGCGGATCTCGTTCCTCGTAGTTCTTTCCGACAAAGTTGAACCTCCTGGTCGAGTTCCAAACATATTGTATACCAATGATTGACTGTGGTGCAATCCCGCAACTAAGTGTTTAATATTACTTCGCAGCCGAACGGAGCAATCCGCCCTAACCGTCACACAAAGACAGGGTGCCCGGAAGCTGCGAGACACCCTGTCTGTTTACTATCTTCACCTGATATTATTATAACTCAATTCGGTATTATGTGCACAGAAATTGGGTATTTTGTGAATGCAAATCAACTGCTCCGTTACCGGATGAAATAGTGTCTCCCGGGAAAAATACGTGGAGTGGAACAGCGGACATCAATCAATCCGCAGGAAAGTAATCAGTCCAGCCCCAGTAACCGGCATAGCTCGGTGGGACTGTACTTCCCCGGTGTCTCATCACTTGCTGCCATATCCAGTGCAATACGCAGCAGTGCCTTGTTAACCGGTGCCTCAAGACCCATCCGCTCCGCCTGCCGGACAATCTCCCCGTTAAGGAAATCGGTTTCGACCGTCCCCTGCCGGCGGGACAGGCTCTGCCATGTTGAGCTTTGTGCTTCGGTCTGCAGACTGCTGCGCGGTCTCTCGGTGCTTTCCGGCCATATTGCGGCAAGCTCTTCATTGGATATCCATCGTATATCTGCACTGGAGAGGACCTGGCTGGCTTCTTCGTAGACAGCTTCGAATATGCGGCGGGTATCGGTACCCCGCGCATTGGTGATGGCACCGATGGCATTGCCCAGGTTGAGCATCAGTTTGCCCCACTTGAACGGCATTACATCCGGAGTTACAAGCACAAAGAAACCGGCGCTGCGCAGTCTTTCCGCTACCTCTTCCGCAAGATTGTCTTTTCCCTCGGGGTATTGCCCGATAATCAGCCAGCCGGGAGGGTCACGGCGGGCGGTTACTTCGCCATCGGTCACGTAGACACCCCCGACACGTACCATGACACCGTATATCCTGGGGAAATACCGGGTTGCTATATCCTCATTGCATACGCCGTTCTGCAGGCAGAAAACCGGTATATCTTCAACTACGGAGCGCAAGTCAATGAGCGCTTCCGCCGTGTTCTGGCTTTTCACACAGAGCAGTACAACATCATTATCAGTGAACCTGACCTGGTCCGGTCCGGTTACGGCCGGTATCTGCAGGTTGTGTGTTCCGTCCGGGGTAACGAACCGTAAACCGCGTTCGTTGATGGCATTAACATGACCGGGACGCCCGACCAGTACAACCTCAGTACCGGCCATGTTAAGGTGGCCGCCGACGACTCCCCCGATTGCTCCGGCTCCGTATATTATCACACGCATATCAGGTATACTCCTCGCCTTTTTCCTTGGTTTTGTTTTTTCCTCAACCACAACCGCAACCGGCTCCTCTTTTT
>DUES01000110.1 GCA_011192055.1 Dehalococcoidia bacterium | reverse complement strand
GACAGTCTGGACATCAGTGAGCCGGTGGTATCTGCGGGTGCGATGGGAATCTGCGCCCGACTCAGTACGGGACCGGTGTCCATGCCCGGGTCCATCATCATAATACTGATACCGGTAAACGTGTCTCCATTCAGGATAGCTCCCGGCACCGGTGCCGTCCCACGGTACCTCGGAAGCAGCGATGGGTGGATATTGACACATCCGAGAGGCGGTATGTTGAGAACAGGCCGGGGCAGTATCTGACCGAAGGCAGCCACCACGATAACATCGGGCTGCAAACCGGCCAACTCCTCCGCCACCGGACCGCTCTTCATACTGGCCGGTTGCACCACCGGCAGTCCCCGCGCCAGGGCGGCCTTCTTCAGCGGTGGTGCGACCAAGGAACGCCTTCTCCCCGCGGCCCTGTCCGGCTGTGTGTAAACCGCTGCCACCTGATAGCCGTTATCAACCAGTTGCTCCAGCGGAGTAACGGCAAACTCGGGAGTACCCATAAAGACAACCCGCATTGTTGACCTCCAACCACCCGATTTTAACACTTCAAGGACTTGCCAACAACCGGCCCACTGGCATGTTCCGCCCTGAGAATTCCCCTGGTTAAAAGCAAGCCGGGAGCTACTCATAAGTCACGGAAAGCATCTTATAAATGGACGTCCGGCTTCGTGTCTCCTGCCAGAGGGCATTATCTACACGTAAACAGGGGGCACTTATGAGCATGAACCGGCACATCGGGACAATGGTGGGGATAAAATAGACTGCTGGCAATTCGTATCTGCGGACGAGATATTGCGAATAAAAGAGAGGACGGCAGACCTTACAAGGGAGGAGGACGGTGAAAACAGGTTTCCAGAACCACCGGCAACGGCTGTCAGAACCTTTGCCATTCGGGTTATCAACAACTATTCTGTGATTGTTGACCTGCTCCTCCGTCCAAGACCTCAGGACAAAATCATTTCTATCATACCTGTGGCGTCTATGCGTATATATTTGAGACTGTTGAGATTGGATGCCCAATGGATCACGGCTCGATGACAACTAAATCGGCGCAACAGATATGGCAGACCGCTCTCGGTGAGCTGGAAATCGATGTCAATAAGCCCAACTTCCGGACCTGGTTGGACGGAACCGTGGGTCTGAGCTTCCGGGATAGTGAGTTCGCAGTCGGGGTGCCGAACACCTTCGTTGCCGAGTTCCTCTCGAGGAACCTGCGCTCCCTGGTGGAGAAGGTGCTCACCGGACTGACCAACAGCGAGGTCAAGGTACATTTTCGGGTAGCTGCCGACCAAGCCGGTAATGCCGGCGAGGCCGGTAAAGCTGACGAAACCGGTGCCCCGGGCCGGAGCAAGCCTCTTTCTCTATTCAATCCGAGGTACACTTTTGATACCTTTGTTGTCGGTGGTTCCAACCAGCTTGCCTATGCCGCCGCGCAGAAGGTAGTTGAGAACCCGGGGAAAGTCTATAATCCCCTGTTTATCCACGGACCGGCCGGAATGGGCAAGACCCACCTCCTGCACGCCATCGGACATGCCGCCACAGCCGAGGGGCTTGACGCCCTTTACGTCAGCGCAGAGCAGTTCACCAACGAACTGGTCAGCGCCATACGCGGCGGGGAAACTGAGGAATTCCGCAGGAAGTACCGCAGCGTGGACGTACTCATGGTAGATGATGTCCAGTTCTTCGGTGGCAAGGAACGTACCAGAGAGAACTTCTTCCATACTTTCAACGCACTACATGCGGCCAACCGTCAGGTTGCCGTCACCTGTGACTGCCCACCGCGGTCGATACCACAAATCCAGGAACAAATGCGCTCCCGCTTCGAGTGGGGGCTGGTTACCGACCTGCAGCCGCCCGACTTCGAGACACGCCTGTCCATCCTGCAGGCAAAAGCGAAGCGGGAGGGTATGGATATTATGCCGGACGTTCTCGAACTCATCGCCCTCCAGATCAAGGAGAACATAAGACGACTCGAGGGTTCCCTGAACCGTATCATTGCTTACGCCAGGCTTATGAAAACCCTGATTACTCCTGAACTGGCCACCCGAGCTCTGGATGACATCTCCAGTAAAGAGCCTGCACCGGCGAGGCTCACTGCACCGCAGATTGTCGAAACCGTGGCCTCAAGCTTCCAGATGCCCCTTTCTGAACTCAGGGGACGGAAAAGGGACGGGGCAACCGTCCTGGCCCGACAGGTCACCATGTACCTTATGAGGCAGGAAACCGAATGCTCCCTGGCGGAGATTGGCAGAGAACTGGGTGGCCGGAGTCCGGCGACAATTAGCTACGCATATGAAAAGATTGCCAACAATATCAGCAATGACCCCCACCTGAGGCGGCAGGTATTCAATATCCAGCAGAAGCTACACTCGCCCTCACGTACGGCAAATTAATTGCTCCTCGCAGGATTTGAATGACCGGACACAGTTTTTCGACAACTTGCTCCCCTTTCGATAACACTGTCGGATCCACACCCATGTTTTTGTCGCAATCTTACCCCACCAGTAAATTCAAAGTCACACAGATACGTGCTAGTATTACTAATAAGAATAGTCTCCTCATACCCTGAGTTAAGAATAGTGGCTTTGTATTTATTACTTGTAAGT
>DUES01000011.1 GCA_011192055.1 Dehalococcoidia bacterium | reverse complement strand
CGTAACGTCTTGACCCGCTGCTGCTTATCCATTTGGAGTCGCCGCTCCAGGTTGCTATCTTACCGTCAAGGCTTATGGCAAACTTTGCAGTAACGAAGGGAATGCCCGTAGTGATATATTTTATATACGCTTCGTTTACCTCCCGGGCCTCGTTTTCATACTCACCGACAAAAGTCCGGATACCATTCCTGACCAGCTCCTGCTCACCTTTTCCACCGACCAGGGTGTTGGGGTCAAGCATGGCAATATGGACTTCGGAAATACCGGCACTTAGTATGGCTTCAGTACATGGCGGTGTACGCCCGTAGTGACAGCACGGCTCCAGGGTAACATACATAACACCACCCCGGGCTGCATCCCCTGCCTGTCGCAGAGCAACAACTTCAGCATGCGCCGAGCCCGGTGGTTGTGTATACCCCTGACCAACGACTTCCCCATCCCTGATTACCAGTGCTCCCACCGCCGGGTTAGGGCTGACCTGACCGAGGGCAAGTTTTGCCAGAGATAGTGCCTGTTCCATATAATCCATCGTGTTGCCATTCTAGCACCTGTCCGAGAAAGCGTGCAACATAGAAACTACTGGTACACTATGGACAGACGGGCTATAATAGAAACTGTACCCTTGCAAGGAGTTATATGCTGGGCAAATGAAAAACTCTATCCGGGACTTCCTGGCAATGATCGCAATTGCCGTCGTGGTCTATATCGGGCTGCATTTCACGGTACAGACATTTGTGGTGTACGGTCCAAGCATGCAGCCAAACTTCTGGAACCAGCAACGGCTGATTGTAAACAAGGTAGTATATAACATGCATGAACCCGAAAGGGGAGACGTCATAGTATTCCGTCCTCCCAACTACCAGCGGGACAGCTACATCAAGCGGGTTATCGGGCTGCCTGGCGAGTATGTGGAAATTAAAGAAGGAATTGTCTATATACACAAGGAGGACGGCTCTATTATCCGGCTTGACGAACCCTACGTAAATGACCTGGCTTCCCGCTCATATACCAGTGGTATTATCCCCGAGGACAAGTACTTTGTGCTTGGAGATAACCGCAACAATTCCAACGACTCTTCGAACGGCTGGCTGGCCGATGGCTCCGACGTTATAGGCAAGGCATGGTTGTCTATCTGGCCGCCCGACAAATGGGGGATTGCCGCTAATTATCCGCCGCAGGACTACGATGCCACCGCTGCCGGTGAATAACGCCGCCTGTCCGGTTGAAACCGTTCCATTCAACTTAATCGAAGACAAATATAGTAACAGTGTTAAGCTCATTTTCATTAAAGGATTCAGTAATGAGTGATGTAGAAGAGATTTTCGTCAGTTCGGGAGCCGTGTTAAAAGGACACTTCCTGCTTACCTCGGGACTGCATTCTCCGGTCTACTGGGAAAAGTTCCAGGTATTGCAGTTTCCCGCGTACACCGAGCAACTCTGTGGCATGATAGCCGGTAACTTCCGTGACTGCGGAGTCGAACTGGTAGCCGGACCAACCACCGGCGGCATTATCCTGGCACACGAGGTTGCCAGGCAGATGGGAATACGTGCCGTTTATGCTGAGAAGGTGGTGGATGGCAGCAGGGCCTTCCGCCGCAGCTTCACAATCAACCGTGGGGAAAAAGTCCTGATAGTCGATGACATTTTATCCACCGGCGGTTCCATTGATGATGTAATTAAAGCGGTAACTGCCCGTGACGGTGAGGTTATCGGCATCGGGGTTCTTGTCAACCGGTCCGGGGAAGGAATCGACTTCGGCGTACCGCTCTATAGCTGCCACCGTACCATAGTAAAAACGTACACGCCGGATAACTGTCCGCAATGCGCGTCCGGCGAGCCGCTGGTAAAACCAGGCAGCAGTTAGAGACTGATTCAGGCTACGGAAATTACAGCTGGAAAAACGAAGCGGCGCTCCTGATGGGAGCGCCGCTTTTTCTTCGTGGATGGTTTTAATGCGGTCTATGAGCCCGCATCGAAGGTATCCCACCACTCCGGTATCCAGTTCTCCGAAGCATCCTCCCAGAGACCAAGTGGCTTGCCCTCGGCTATCTGCGGAGCATCCCACTTCTCAAGCTCTTTAACAACCTTCTCCTTGTGATAAGCGGTATCACCCAGGTAAAGCTGCATGGTCTTGCCCCGGCGCGAGTATAGCGGGACAACGCCGTCATAGACGGTGTAGCCAACGCCGCCATGTACCTGGTGCGCACGCCAGCAGGCTCTCTCGTAGCCATCACTGCCCCAGGCTTTGGCAACAGACACTTCGAAATCACAGGGTTCACCCTCGGCAATCTTCCAGGCAGCCAGGTAGGTAGACCACCGGGCGCCGTTGACATCACGCAGCAGGAACACGCAGTGCTCCTGGATGTACTGGTTGATGCCGATGGGCATATCAAATTGGATTCTGGTCTTGGCATAGTCTACGGACAGCTCAAGCAGTCGTTGTCCGGCCCCGAGCATCTGGGCACAAAGCATGACTGTTCCAACCTTAATTGATTTGGACAGTGGTGCCCAGCCGCCATCGAGTTCACCAACAATACTGCTCTTGGAGACTTTTACTTTGTCGAAGATAACTTCACACTGCTTGTCTCCGGCAATCGTCCGCAGCGGCGTAATGCTGATTCCCGGACTCTTGGCATCAACCAGGAACAGCGTGATACCGTCAGCCGGGTCAGCCCCGTCCTTGGTCCTCGCTACTACTAGGAACGTATCAGCGCAAACGGCATCATGGACAAACAGCTTGATACCGTCGATAACGTAGTCGTCACCAGCCGCCGTAGCCTTGACGGTTACACCTTCGGGGTCCCATGCCTTCATGTTCCAGCTGGCTTCCGGCTCGGTAAGAGCAACAGACAAAATCTGCTCACCATTTGCTATCTTTGGCAGTATTGCCGATTTCTGCTCCTCGGTACCGGCTTCCAGTACAGTCATCCCGCCAAGGACGACTGTTGACAGGTGGGGGGCGGGTAACATCGCCCGGCCAATCTCTTCGTAAAGGACGGTCAGGTCAATGATGTTCATACCTGCGCCGCCATATTTTTCCGGATAGACCAGGCCCAGCCAGCCCAGTCCTGCTATCTTTTTCCACATTTCAGGGGAGTAACCGGCATCGCCATCTTCTACTTCCCTGATGAGCTTTTCAGTACACTCCGTCTCGAGGAAATCACGAGCGGAGGTTCTCAACATTTCTTGTTCTTCAGTGAAATTGAAATCCATATTCCAGCTCCTTTGACTTCATGTTGTCCAAATAAGTGGACAGTTTATCCTCTTTCCTCTATTGCCGCTCTGATTTCCTTGTTGAACTTGGCAGGGATTCTCGGTAAACCAAGTCCCCTACCGGCAAGTACAATCTTATTAATTTCGATCGTGCCCGCGGGATGGGTACTCCGTGCGCCTTCCCATGCACCTGCAGCACGTCCTTCGTACTTGCAGTACTTTGATCCCCGCCGCAACTGACCATAGAGTCCCATGGCATCTATCAGTTGCTTGGCTCTCTGGTCAACTATTACCTTGTTGTGAAGTCCCCCGGCCTCTGGGGGTGGTGAACCCAGCTTGTCTCTCTGGCTGAAGTGCCAGGCGGCAAACCAGCCCTGGAGCCACACAAGCTCCATTTCAATAGCCCTGTCAGCCAGCAAATCGCG
>DUES01000109.1 GCA_011192055.1 Dehalococcoidia bacterium | reverse complement strand
GGGGCGTATCCAGATATGGTTGCCCTCCGCATCCAGTTCTTCCAGTACTTCTGCAAGGTGTCTCTTTACCACCTCGTAGGTCTGCTCCGGTGAATCTCCCATGTAGAATGCGGCGTGGAAAGCCACGCTGACTGCACCACACAGGGCCCCAATACGGGCTGCCTTCAGTAATCTTTCCTGGCTGGCTTTTACTTTTTCCGGCTCACGGGCATTAAGGTTGATGTAATAAGGTGCGTGGGCGGTCAGCTTTATTCCGGTCCGCACGGCGGCTTCGGCCACCTTGCCGGCGGTTTTTTCACCCATGCTGACTCTCTGCACGAACTCAAGCTCCATGCAGCCAAGCCCCAGTTCAGCAACACGCTCGATTCCACCAATGGTAGACTGTAACTGTGCGCTGTGAGGAGTACCGGCCGTTCCAATGAGCAGTCCTGTCATTCCTGCCTCCGTGCTTATCCGGCATCATATAGCGGTCGTCTCACTGTGTCAAGGTCGCGTCTGACAGCGCTGCTCCCCGCAGTGACGTACCTTACCAGTCATTGCGAGCAGAGCGAAGCAATCTTATTTTTGTACTGGATAGCAAGGGGGACACCCCCTTGGAATCCCCCTCAAGAGGGGTTCTCCGCCCTTTCCGAAGGGCGCTCCCTCTTTAACACCCCAAAACAGTGTGAAGGACAGTCTGGGGAGGAGGTTATTTACACCTTCTAAATAAGGCGCATTCTCAGGCCAATACGTTACCTTAGTTTATGATTGTTTTCGAGTTGCTTTAATAAGTACCAGTCATTGCGAGCAAACCTGCTGGTAAAGCCAGCAGGCCGAAGCAATCTCTGCCGGCAAGAAATAAAACGCACTTCAGGTACATCCCGCCAACCAAGCCCGGTGTGGTATAATATTGGATAAACAGGTTCCCGGCGGAGGTCATATTCTGGAAGGGATAGAAGTAGCAAGAAAAGCAGTAGAAGCTGCCAGCGATAAGCAGGCATCTGACATCGTCCTGCTTGATGTAGACCATATCTGCAGCTTCGCCAGCTACTTCGTCATCTGCAGCGGTGAAAGCGCCAGACAGATTACGGCAATCCACCAGGCAATTGAAGAAGCACTGAAAGAGGAAGGCCTTAAACCCCACCACCGCGAAGGCGACCTTGACTCAGGCTGGCTCCTTATCGACTTCGGGGATGTTATCGTGCATATCTTTGCTCCCGCTGAGCGTATCTACTACCAACTCGATGAACTCTGGAATCAGGCAATTCCCGTCGTCAGGATCCAGTGAACAACAATTCATGGAATCGTTATTCAGTAGTCGAATATTTCGTCCTCGTTGAAGAAAAGCGCAATCTCCGTCCGTGCGGTCTCCGGTGAATCCGAGGCATGGGTGGCATTCCGCTGAATATCCAGACCAAAATCTGCCCGTATCGTACCCGCTTCAGCTTTTGAAGGGTCGGTAACTCCCATCGTCTTCCTGATTGTCTCAATGGCATTTTCACCCTGGAAGACACTGGCTATGATGGGCGTGGACGTAATATATTCCAGCAGGTCATTAAAGAACGGTTTACCCTCATGGACTGCGTAGTGCTGACCTGCCATTTCATTGTCAAGGTGCAACATTCTTAATGCCAGAAGCTTTAACCCCTGTTTTTGCAGACGCCCGATAATCTCACCACCAAGCCCCCTCTCCATAGCATCAGGTTTAATAAGGACCAGAGACCTTTCCATCAATATATACTCCTGTTAAATTTTATTTTTCTATTGTACCTGTTTACTCTTACGACTAAGAAGGTCTTCAAAGACAGCTATACCCACTTTTTCCAGGCTGTCTACAATCAGGTCGGCTTCCCCGAGTCTTTCTCTGGGATGAGTGTTAGTGACTGCAATACAGCGCATACCACCCCGCCGGGCAGCCGCCACACCGGCAACCGCATCTTCAATTACAACACAACATGCCGGATTAACTCCCAGCCTTTGAGCAGCGAGCAGGAAAGCCTGCGGACTGGGTTTGCCTTCGGATACGTCTTTTTCGCTGATGACACTGCTAAAGAACGACTCGATATCCAGGCTGGTAAGTATCTGCCGGACATTCTTGAACGGTGCCGATGAAGCCACCGCCTGCCTGAAACCACTACCGGCCAGCGACTCCAGGAGCGAAATAACGCCGGGTAGTGGTGCAATATTCTGCCGTATACGGTGGCGGTAGTCCGCTTCTTTCTCATTTCCAATCCGCTCTATCTCTTCCCGTGAAACGTCCGCACCGAGTACTCCCCTGATCGTGATATCATTCCTCTGCCCAAAGGTATGACGGAAGTCTTCTTCGGTAAACTCTACGCCCCTTTTTCGAAATATTTCCTGCCAGGCAGCCATGTGAAAGTCGGCAGTATCTGCAATAATCCCGTCCATATCCCAGATAACCGCCCGGATATCCCCACACATCATCTCATTCCTGTTGTGCTTTTCAGCAGAATCTCCTTTATCCAGGTATCTCAGCGATGTTTTGCTTTTGTTATTGACGGTCTGCGCAGGTAGAGCGGTTGAAGGGTAGCCGGGTCATCAGTTTCCCCGGCGTCCAGTCGCTTCAGACCAAGCCCGGCAAGGTATGCAGCCCTCCGAAGGCTGCTTATTGCCGGGGGGATGACTGCCTTACGCCCCAAATGTTCCCGCAGTTGTTCCGCGATAACCGGTACGTGCTCTCCGCAGAACACTGTCTTCGAGCCTATCGATGAACAAAGCTCCTCGACAGTTGTGATATGTTCCGAAACAAGCTGCAGCCACCTGCCCCGTTTGCGCCGGTACATGGCGGTGGAAATTTCACCTCTGCCGGCATTAAATACAGGACAAATCGGGAGACCGGTTTCCGCGTACTGGTAGGCCTCTGCTTCCAGTGTCCCAACACTGACAATCGGAATACCCAGGCTGAAGGCCATTCCCTTAGCGGTGCCAATACCCACCCGCAGTCCGTTAAAACTGCCCGGTCCCCTGGCCACAATGATTCCGGTGAGCATCTCAGGACGTACATCGAACTGCTTGAACAGGTGTTCCACGTTCGGCATCAGTTGCCGGGTATGGTTCTGTCCGCAGCGCCAGGTCAATTCGGCAATTACCTCACCATCACGCACAAGTGCCAGACCTGCCGTACCCGTCGAAGTATCTATCGCAAGTTGCATGGGCTGTTTATCCCGTTGTCACGGGGAAATCCTTTCCAAGCTCGGTTAATAACTCCAGGTAACGCTGACCGGACGGCAGAAGTCGAAAACGGCGCACGGTACCAGGCAGGTGGGCTATCTCCACCAGGAGATGTTCCGGCGGCATTACGCTTAATCCTTTTCCCGCCCATTCCACGACACAAACACCGTCACCGTACAGGTAGTCATCAAGGCCGAGGTCAGCAATCTCCTCGATATTGTCCAGCCGGTACAGGTCCATGTGGTACAGAGGAAGCCGACCGTACATCTCTCTCATGATAACAAAAGTGGGGCTCAGCGTGTATTCCCTGATATCAAGCCCCCATGCAATTCCCTGGGTAAGACAGGTCTTGCCGGTTCCCAGCTCTCCGACAAGCAGGAAAACGTCACCCGGCTGGCTGAGCTTTCCCATTGCTTCACCCAGCTCCCGGGTCTCTTCCGGGCTGTGCGTGGTCAGGTCGATATCGTTCATTTCTGGCTTCGTCCCGTCCTGAAATGGTCCCACCCTGTTCCGGGCAGACTGACATGGCTGCCTGTATTATCTACCAGGATAGTCTTATGGATATCACCTGCAATAACATCGCCGATGATGTTCACCGGGCATGAGGCGGCTGCTTTCACACGGTCAATATTCCCGGGAATCGCCGTAAACAGCAGTTCATAGTCTTCACCGCCTGAGAGGGCAAACTCAAGGGTGCGGTCCGGGAAACATTCTTTAACAGCCGATGAAACCGGGACACGGTCAACTTCCACGCGTGCACCAACCCCGCTCATCCGGCAGATATGGTCCAGGTCGGCAACCAGTCCGTCACTGATATCCATCGCGGCTTTTATTCCGTTCTCCACCAGTATCCGCCCTTCGGTCACACGGGGATGTGGTCGGAGGCAGGCTTCCCTCAGGGATGCTGCAGCTTCAGGCCCGAGCGAAAGGTCACTGCGGAACATCTCGAAACCCCCGGCAGCAGCACCCAGAGTACCCGTAACAGCTATCACATCTCCGGGTAAAGCAGCGGAGCGGGTAAGAATCGGCCCATCCGGACTACCGTTATCACCAAGAACCGTAATATTAATCACTACCCGGGGAGCACTGACAGTGTCCCCCCCGATAATGGCTACCTCGTATTCTCCGGATATCTCAATCATCCCGCCGTACAAAGCCGTAATATCATCGACTTCCGTGTCTCCCGGCAGTCCCAGTGATACCAGGGCATACCGGGGCAGTCCACCCATTCCGGCAATATCGCTCAGGTTTACGGCCAGGGACTTCCAGCCGATTTCTTCCCAGGTGGCAGTTTCCAGTGTAAAATGAATATCCTCAATAAGTGAATCGGTAGTCACCAGTTGAATCAGGGAATCACTTTTCCAGGCAGCGGCATCATCACCAATCCCTATGAGGAGTCGGTTGTCTGAAAAAGCCGGTTTACGGCTCTGACTGGCAATCATCTCGGAAAGGCGTTCAATCAGCCCGAATTCGCCCAGTTCGCACACTTTCATAACTGGATTATAACATCACCGGATTACGGGTGCACAGTAGCCAAACATTATGGCACTGCCCGGACTGTATTTAACCGTATTTCGTGGATTCTTCGGGAAAGACCTTGCCTGTCACTGTGGGGAGTAACACGCCGAAGCAATCCCTCGTAATCGCAGAGATTGCTTCGGCCTGCTGGCTTTACCAGCAGGTTCGCTCGCAATGACAGATACAGAATGTCACTGCGAGGAGTAGTAACGACAAAGCAGTCTCTCGTAATGGTAGAGATTGCTACGCTTTGCTCGCAAAGACAGATACAAAATGTCACTGCGAGGAATAATACGACGAAGCAGTCTCTCGTAATGGTAAAGATTGTTTCGGCCTGCTGGCAAAGACGTGGAAATCCGTCGATAAAGCCAGTCCCCCTGAGATGGGCACTGGATATGGGCTCACGGATTAGGGTTTAATACAGACTATTGTAGTGATTGCCTTGTCAGGTTATAATCCCGGTGAGAACCGATACCG
>DUES01000108.1 GCA_011192055.1 Dehalococcoidia bacterium | reverse complement strand
TTGGTGGAGCTGAGGGGATTCGAACCCCTTACCTATTGAATGCCATTCAATCGCTCTCCCAATTGAGCTACAGCCCCACGAGCATATTGTACAACGTTTACGGGTAGTTTTACTACCTGTATTTGTATTTACCGGTTAAGCAGGTTTTTACCTGGCCTTCTTAACAAAAGTCAGCGAATCCTCTTCAACGTCAACCACTATGATATCACCCTCCGAGAACTCTCCGCTGAGCACCCGGGATGACAGAGGATTTTCCACATGACGCTCAATAGCCCGTCTCAGCGGTCGTGCTCCGTACTGAGGGTCATATCCTGCTTTGGCCAGCCACGTTCTCGCTTCATCGGTCAATTCCACACCCAGTTTACGTTCAGACAGCCTCTTCTGCAGGTCGATAACCATCAGGTCGACCACGTCCCGCAGCTGCTCTTCACCGAGTTCGTGGAAAACGATAATATCATCCAGTCGGTTGAGGAATTCGGGACGGAAGGTCTTCCTGATTTCCGTCATGACCTTCCCCTTCATATCCTCATAGCTCTGTTTCTGGTCGCCGGAGCTGCTCCTGGCGGATACGGCAAATCCCAGTCTGCTTTCCCGCCTGATAAGCTCGACGCCGGCGTTACTGGTCATAATAATCACGGTGTTCTTAAAATCCACTGTCCGCCCGTGACCGTCAGTCATACGGCCGTCATCGAGTACCTGGAGCAGGGTATTAAACACCTCCGGATGTGCTTTTTCAATCTCATCGAGAAGAATTACCCGGTAAGGTCTGCGTCTCACTGCCTCGGTAAGCTGTCCTCCCTCGTCGTAGCCTACATAACCCGGAGGAGCGCCAATCAGTCGTGATACCGTGTGCCTTTCCTGGTACTCGGACATATCCAGGCGTACCATGGCGTTCTCATCATCAAACATGAACTGCGCCAGGGCACGTGCCAGCTCGGTCTTCCCGACACCCGTAGGACCGAGGAAGACAAAGCTCCCGATTGGTCGCCTGGGGTCTTTAAGTCCCGCCCGGCTTCTGCGGATGGCTTCGGAGATAGCAACAACCGCTTCTTCCTGGTCTACGAGTCTTTCATGTATCCGTTCCTCCATCTGGAGCAACTTCTCCGCCTCGCCCTCAAGCATCTGCGAGACCGGAATACCGGTCCAGTTAGAGATTAAACTGGCAATATCGTTTTCTTCAACAACTTCACTTATTTTACCGGTCTGGAGCCATTCACTCTTGGCGTTGTTGTACTCTTCCTCAAGCTGGAGTCGTTCCGTTTTTAGCTGGGCAGCGGTCTCGTAGTCCTGTCGCTGGGAGGCCGCCTCTTCCTCGTTAGTCATCTGCTTGAGGCGCTGCTCGAGTGACTTGACTCCCGCCGGGGCACTTTCGGTATCGATACGCAGCTTGCTGGCCGCTTCGTCGATGAGGTCAATTGCCTTGTCGGGCAGAAACCTGTCCGAGATATAGCGCTGGCTGAGATTTGCGGCAGCTTCCAGAGCGGCATCACTTATCTTAATCTTATGATGGGCTTCATATCGCGGGCGCAGTCCGCGCAGCATCTCGATAGTAGCCTCAACGGTGGGCTCACCGAGGAAGACGGGCTGAAGGCGCCTTTCCAGGGCTTTATCTTTTTCAATGAACTTACGGTATTCGTCAAGCGTGGTTGCACCGATACACTGCAGCTCCCCGTGAGCCAGGGCGGGTTTCAGCATATTGCTGGCATCTATCGCTCCCTCGGCTGCGCCGGCACCGACCAGGGTATGTATTTCATCGATAAACAGGACTACTTCACCCTCGGCCTGGCGGACCTCGTCCATAACTGCCTTGAGCCGTTCCTCAAACTCACCCCGGAACTTTGTTCCGGCTACCAGTGCGCCCATATCCAAAGCGATTACTTTACGGCCTTTCAGAGAGTCCGGCACATCGTCCGCCGTAATCTTCTGGGCAAGTCCCTCGGCAACGGCAGTCTTACCTACTCCGGCCTCACCGACTATTACCGGGTTGTTCTTGGTGCGGCGGGTCAGTATCTGCATGACACGCCTGATTTCATCTTCACGACCAACCACCGGGTCAAGCTTCCCCTGGGCTGCCAGCTCGGTGAGGTCACGGCCGTATTTCTGCAAAGAACGGTACTTGCTTTCGGCACGGGCATCGGTGACACGGTGACTGCCGCGCAGTTTCTGGAGGGCGGAGTAGACCATCTCCTGGTTAATGCCAAACTGCCTTAATATACCGGCGGCTTCCCCCTTTTCTTCACCGGCAATGGCAATCAGTAAATGCTCGGTACCGATGTATTCATCCTGAAGTCTTCTCGATTCCGCATCGGCGGCTGCAAAAAGTGTCGCTATTCTCGGTGTGGCATAAATCTGTCCCGTTCCGCTTGCTATCTTTGGTGCTCTTTCCAGGACCTTTTCAGCCTCCTGCCGCACTGCATCGACATCTACCCCCAGCTCATTGAGGATATCGCCTACCAGGCCCCTTTCCTGGCGTACCAGTGTCAGAAATATGTGCTCTACATCCCACTGGCTATGCCGGAACTGTCCCACAAGTTGTTGTGAAGTAGTGATTGCATCCCACGCCTGTTCAGTAAATCTCTCCTGCCTCATGTCCTGCCTTCCACCGACTCACTTCTTACTGACACCGAAGTTTGCCCTCATGAACTCCTTTATTTTGTCCTGTACTGCAGGATACTCCCAGCGGTATTCATGCCCCGGGACATTGATACAATTTGTAAGCTTCACTGGCTTGCCCTGAATCTTGTACCTGAACCAGCGCAGAAAGGCGAGCATATACGCTTTGAAACCGGCCTTCAGATTCCTGTGCGCCATGGGGTCCGGCATCAGGCCGTTTGAATCTATTGCGAGTGTCCTGTCTGTCACAACACGGCGGGACATATGCGGGAAGAAAATACCAAGTTCAATGCTGAAAACCCGGCTGTTCTCACCGAGTTCCCGCATAACGGCATTACCAAAAGCGGCCCCCTGGCTGGCACCTATCAGTATCACCCTGAGTTCAGGAAGCCGTTTTGTCAGCAGTCTCAATTCTTCCGCCAGCATTTCTGCCTGGAGAGACCTGCTCCGGAAGAAGAAACGTGTCTCTTTCCGGATATCCCGCATATGGTGCCAGAAGCTGTTGCCACTGCGGAAATGCTGGACCAGTACCCAGGAGCGGTTTAGCTCGTTCATGGTATCGGCTATACCTGTGACAATGCTCCTTTCCCAGTCCAGGCATAGCTCAAAAATCGTATTACCCCATCCACCGGGGTTATGTATCAGAAGAAACTCCTTTTCCCTGGCCTTGTTGTACGTATCAGTAACCCTCCCGATGAACTCGGACCGCTTTCCATTCTCATGCCCGAGCAAACGCTCAGCCATGCGGCCTATCTCAACCTTAATATCCATCTCAACGCTGGTCATTTACTATCACTCATTCAGCAATGATGGACCTCTACAGCCCCTGCTTTTCCCCTTTGTTGCAGATAAGTATTGTTGCCTTCCTGCCAGACCCATAAACGGTGTTCCGGTATAATCCAGCCGGCAATGGACTGCCGGGACGGATATACAATATACACCGCTTCCGCAACCCTGTTCAATTCATCCAGTGCCTGGCGGGCATTACCAACAGTCGGCAGGTGTTCCAGCAGGTGGCTGGCAAATGCCGCACCAAACGTATTATCCGCAAATGGTATGTGGGTGACACTGGCAACCACGGCACACGGGTGCCTTTCTATCGCCATGCGGTCAATATCAAGACAGACATCTCCTTCGCCGTGGGCCGGTTTATTAAACCAGTGCCGCGCTTTCTTGGCGCCCCAGGGCCCGCCGGCCACCAGGACCGGTTTGTTTATTCCCGCAGCGAAACTGGCGGCGGCACGGTATTTCCGGTTCTTATCCCGTATCTCGAACATCCATACTATTAACTGCCAGATACCAATAACAACCAGAATACCTAATAATACATACAGGACGCTTAATGCCATTTTCGTGTTCCCTTTGCCCTATACTCCCAGCCAGGAGAACAGAGACGTCAGTCCGTAATAGCCGCAAAAGGCGATTATCAGACTCTTGAGCCCGGTACCCAGAAAGGAGTAGAAGAAGAATTTATGAGGAGGATATCGCAGTGCGGCTATCGCGATTGTCATGGGTAGATGGAGCGGATTAATCAGTAACGACATGAGAAATACGGCCAGCGAACCGTGCCGTTCCGCCCATGATATCGCTTTGTTATAAAATTCACTGCTGAATTTACTGGTGACTTTTTCGGAAATACTTCTACCTCCGTAACCAATCAGGAAAGTAATCAACTGCCCCAGGCTGGCCCCTAATCCGGAGAGCAATCCAACCCACACCGGTGCAAATATCCCATACTGGCTGGCTAATGTACCCGGCAGAGTAAATACCACGAGCCAGTAAGGGACCGGAATAGCCGTTACACTAAAGGTACTGCCGGCAATGAAAGCAATAATCAGCGCACCCAGCAAGCCAAATCTGGCTATGTAGGTGTTACTCATTAAGCTGTCTCTATAATAGATTGCGGCAGCACAAAGAGCAATTGTGGCAATGATGGCCAGACCACCAATCCACAGCTCCTTTTTTAACCAGCCTTTCCGGACCTGTTGCTCCATAGTTAAGGCCTGTCCATCCCAGTACGGAACCCCACTGTATATTTGCCCTACCTAATTCAGTTTTGTTACCCCGTTGTATTCAGGATACCGGACGGCTATATCAATTCCCCCGGTATGCTCCCAATGTGATAACCATCCAATTATAACAAGATTGGGCGCACAGACACAATACATAATAATGCAGATTCGAAGGAGAAAGTCACTAAGGTAACAGAGCCGGGGCAAACACCCGGAAAGCAGTATCATATATTATAATATATGATACTATTATATATAAAGGCAATGGAATCCTGCGGTATTAGCGGATACTGTCAACAATACCGAGGAACTGGTGAAGTATCCGGGCTGTGGCGCCCCAGATAACCTTACCCTCGTAATGATAAAAGTAAGCGGGAACTATCCTGCTGTCAAGGATATCCGTTTCTTCGCGTACATTTGCACTGTCCAGTAAAGCTGCCAGCGGTACCTCGATTATCTCTTCGGTCTCCCACCGGTCAACCCGTATGTCATAAGGCCAGGGAATGGTCCCAACGAAAGGAGATATGATATAGCTGGAACCAATCGTGATGATGTCGTCCAGCTCACCAAGTACCTCGACGTCTTTCTCGTCAACACCGACTTCCTCCGACGTCTCGCGCAGGGCTGTCTTCTGAAACGTGTTGTCGCCTTCTTCGTAGGCTCCACCCGGAAATGAAATTTGCCCTTTATGGTCCCGTACCCTGTTAGTCCTCTGGATAAACAGGAGGTGATACTCACCATCCTTGATATATAATGGCAGAAGCACCGCAGAAGATTTGCGCCCGGCATCCCTGATGTGCAGCTTCTTTCTTCCGGAAAGGGCTTCTTTCAAACGTTCTTTCATGGTTCTATGGTAGCACCGTCCTGCTTCAGACACAAACCGGAATTATCATGCTTCAATCCGTTTTTCCGTTCTGTAATAAAGAAGCTTGACAAAGGCAGTCTACCTGCCTAAAGTGTCCAGTAATACGGCAAATACTGTCATATTATTAACTGGTTAGAAAGGTGAGGAACATGAAAAGCAGCAGGACGGAGGAGCTACTCCGCTGGGACCGGGAACATATCATGCACGGTCGGTGGCCGATTGGTGAGAACAACGGCATAGTAACCGAGCAGAGTCACGGGATATACATCCGGGATACGGAAGGTAAGGAGTATATCGACGGTGCTTCTCAACTGCTCTGTGTCAATCTGGGATACGGGCAGACAGAGATTATTGATGCCATCAATGACGAGCTTGCCAGGACGCAGTATGCCATGCTTTTTCACGGGTTCTCCAACGTGGCTATTGTTGAGTGCGGTCGGAAGCTGGGTGAACTGGTGCCACCGGGACTGGACCATTTCAGTTTCACCGCAGGCGGCTCCGAGAGTACGGATTCCGCCATAAAGCTGGCCCGCTTTTACTGGCATACCCGGGGCAGCAGCAAGTACAAGGTCATCAGCCTTTATGATTCCTATCATGGTATTACCAGCGCTGCACTGACAGCTACCGGTTCCGGCAAGGGTGCTTATGAGAATGGCCTGGGTTCCCAGATGCCCGGTTTCATCCACGTGCCTTCTTTTTACTGCTACCGTTGCACGCTTGGGCTGGAATATCCTAATTGCGGTATCCGTTGTGCCCGGTATATTGCCGACGTCATTGAGAAGGAAGGTCCCGAGAATATTGCCGCCTTTATGGCTGAGCCTGTCCTGGGAGTGGGCGGGATGATTGCTCCTCCTCCCGAGTACTGGCCGATGGTGAGGGAAATCTGTACGAAGTATGACGTGCTCCTTATTGCCGATGAAGTAATGACCGGGTTCGGCAGAACGGGGAAGGTATTCGCTATCGAAAACTGGGGGATTACGCCGGACATAATGGCCATGGCAAAAGGTATCACCAGTGCCTACCTGCCATTTGGTGCAGTCGCCTTTAACACTGAAATCTGGGAAACGGTAAAGGGCAGAGACTTTGTTGCCTATACCTATTCCGGACATCCTGTGTGCGCTGCGGCAGCAACAAAAGCGATGGAAATCTACGTACGTGATAAAATAGCTGAAAATGCTGCCGGTATGGGTAAGTATGCCCTGGAACGACTGAAACGGGAGTTCGAGCCGCTGCCGCATGTTGGTGGTGTCAACGGGCTTGGCCTGATGCTGGGTATTGAGATAGTGGCTGACAAGTCCAGTAAGAAACCGTTTGAACTGTCCCTGAAGGTGATGCAGGGGATACAGGACCGGGCACTGGAGAAAGGGCTGTTTGTCCGTGTGGCTGGAATTGGTGGTACGCCGAGTGATAGAGTAGTCTTTGCACCACCCCTGACGGTTACCACCGGGGAAATAGACACTGCGCTGGATATTCTTTACCCGGTTATTGCGGGTATTTCTACAAAATAATTATCCCGTCATCAGAATGAGAATTCCGGAAATGCGGACCGGACTGTTTACTGATGCTGACCGCCGGGTAGTATAGTCCTGTTTTTACAGGAGCAGCAGATAGCTGCACATTTCCGGCCGGGACATGATGCGGCACCAGTTGACTAATGGAGGTAAATCTTGACATACAAGACACTGCTTCTCGAGAAACAGGACGGCGTGGGTATTATCACCCTGAACCGCCCGGACCGGCTGAACGCCCTCAGTACAATCCTCTTTGCTGAATTTGAGCGCGCGCTGACACAGTTTGAGGAAGATGACGAGGTAAAGGTGCTCGTTGTTACCGGGAGCGGTGAAAAGGCTTTCTCTGCCGGGGCTGATATTCACGAAATGGCGAAGCTGCCCGACGAACGGCTCCGGGACCGCGATGCTCGCCGTACCGACTGGACGTGGCACCTGGCATCGTTTAAGAAACCGACTATCGGGGCTATTAACGGTCTTGCCTACGGCGGTGGTGCCCTGATGGCATCGGCCTTCGATATTCGTATCGGCTGCGAACGCAGCAAGTTCCGCTTCCTGGCGGTCACATACAGCCGGGTC
>DUES01000107.1 GCA_011192055.1 Dehalococcoidia bacterium | reverse complement strand
GTAGGAATCATTTGACTGCGGTTCCCCCAGCGCCTGACCAGAATATAGTCCTGCTAATACCTGCTCTAGTACTTCCTTGGTGCTATCACGCCGAACCACTACTTCTTCTCCTCGTAAAGCGAACTTATCAACTTTTGAATTTCCTCCGCGGCTTTTCCCGCCGGTAGTTGTGTAATAAGTATCGGAACTTGTAAATGCTAGGATAAAAGGCACCCACCCCTGGAGGTAGAGTGACGGTCTAAAAGACACCCACCGGATCAGGGGAATCCGGTATGCTGGAGAAAACTTCAGTTACCGGAGGAAACAGGTGCTTAAAGTGGACCAGAAAGAACAGATTCGCAGGGACTTCTTTATAGAAGGAAAAAGTATACGTCAGATAGCCCGGGAGAGGCATCATGACCGGCGCACTGTCCGGGGAGCCATCCGGGACGCCAGTCTCTCCCGCTACAAACTTACAAATCCCCGTCTCAGGCCTGTGCTCGGCCCTTACGTGGCCATCATCGATGAGTGGCTGACCAGGGATAAGTTCAGTCCGCCCAAGCAGCATCACACCAGTCGGCGCATCTATCACCGGCTGGTTGAGGAGCATGGCTTTAGTGGCGGCGAGTCCACCGTCCGGGATTACGTGCGGAAGCATCAAAATCGGCAGCGTCCTGTCTTCATACCACTGGCGTACGAGCCGGGTGAGGACGCCCAGGCTGATTTTGGCGAAGCCATGGTGCTTATGAAGGGTTGTCCTCTCAACGTCCAACTTTTTGTCGGGCGGCTATGCTACTCCAAGATACCGTTCCTGGTGGCTTCACCCAATCAGCAGCAGGAGGCCCTGTTCGAAGGACACGAGAAGTCCTTTGATTTCTTTGGCGGTGTACCCCGCACTATCTGGTACGACCGGATGTCGCAGGCGGTGAAAAAAGCCCTGCCGGGACACCGGCCAGAAGAGCAGGAAGCTTTTATTGCCTTCCGGAGTCACTACCTCTACGAGAGCCGTTTCTGTAATCCACGGGAAGCCCATGAAAAAGGACTGGTGGAAAACCTGGTGGGGTATGCCCGCCGGAATTACTTGGTCCCAGTGCCGAAGGTAGACTCCTTCAAAGAACTTAATGACCTGCTGAAACAGAGGTGTCTGAAAGAAGCAGGAAGACGCCTCCGTGGTGAGACGGAAACCATCGGAGAGATGTGGGAGATGGAAAGGTCGCAATTGCTGCCACTCCCGGCTTATTCGTATCCCTGTTGCCGCACCGTGTCCGTGCGTCCTAACCGGCTCAGCATGGTCACTTTCCAGACCAACCGCTACAGTGTGCCAGTGGAATGTGATGCAAAGTCACTCCTTCTGAGGGCTTTTGTGGACCGGGTGGAGATTACCGACGGTATCAAGGTAGTGGCCGTCCACGAGAGGTGCTGCGGACGCGAGCAGGATGTACTTGACGTCTTCCATTACCTGCCGCTGCTCAAACAGCGCCCCGGCGCCTTCGATCATGCCAAGCCCCTTAAGATGTGGAACCGTCCGGTCGCACTTGACCGCTACCTGGAGCATTTGAGAGAGAGGATGTCCTATCGGGCGGCGACAATGGAATTTCTTCAGGTCATGGATCTCTGCGTTACCCATTCCCTGGACGAGGTGGCCGTGGCGGTGGAGCGGGCCATGACCCTCGGCAGCCTGGGAGCAGGGACCGTAGCCTACCTGCTTCGGGCTGACATTGGGCCGCGGCAACTGGAGGCAGTGATGGCCTCGGCGCCGCTCTGCCCCACCGTCCAGACCCGTGACCTCAGTCAGTACGACCGGTTTATAAGGAGGTAATAACCTGATGGCCAAAGATATGCTCATCCAACACCATCTGAAACATCTCAGACTGCCTACCATGGGGCGTCAGTATAATAAGCTGGCCCAGGAGGCCGCCAGGGACAATCGTCCTTACGAAGATTTCCTGCTCGGTCTGCTCGAAGCCGAGGTTCCCCAGCGGGAGGAGAACACCCGCAAGCGACTTATCGCCCAGGCCCGTTTCCCTTACATCAGGGCCCTGGACCAGTTCGATTTCTCCACTATCCCATCAGTCAACAAGGCTGGCGTGCTGGAGCTTTCCAAGGGAGAATATCTCTCGAAAAACGAGAATATCGTACTGATTGGCAACATGGGTACCGGCAAAACTCACACTGCCGTCGCCCTTGGAGTGCTGGCCTGTCAATTGGGGAAGAAAGTGCGTTTCTACACTGCCACCGGCCTGGTCAACGAACTCCTGGAGGCGCAAGATCAGCATACCTTAGGGAAGAGGCTCGCTCAACTGGCCAGGCTGGACCTGCTCATCGTGGACGAGGTGGGCTTCGTGCCGTTTACTCCCGAAGGAGCCCGGCTGCTCTTTCAGACATTTTCAGAACGATACCTGAAGGGAAGTATGCTCATCACCACGAACCTGGAGTTTAGCCGTTGGCTGGAGGTATTCGGGGACGAACGGTTGACAGGAGCGCTCCTTGACCGATTGACCCATCACTGCCATGTCCTGGAATTCAACGGCGACAGCTACCGCTTCAAGGAGAGCTTGCGCCAGCAAAAAGGGCGATGATTACCGTAACCGCTTCAAGGCCCGGTCAACGGCGGCTATATTAAAAGCGTTAGGGTCGTACTTACCGCCTACCCAATCCAGCATGGCATCATGCTCCTCGTGGTCTGGATCTGAAAGAGCCACCAGTAAGTCATAGTATCCTGGGGTACCGCCGCAGTCTTCAGGAGGGCAGGCCCTGGCCCCGTCGACGCAGGCAATCTTTTCTCCCGGCTCTCCCTCCACTGCGCCCAGCAGCGTAATGTCATGCCGCCAGCTGTCACCCGGGTCGTACTCGTACATAAAGGACGTCCTTCCCTCTGTGAATATCTTATCCAGCCTCATTCCGTGGTAGTCCTGGATATCTGATTCCCAATCGATACCCCCTTCACTGTAGACCTGGCCGTCTATCTCGAACAAGTGGAGATGGGAGTTGGTCCATCCCATGGCTTTCTGCAGTACCTTGTGCAGCCTTGATAAGCTTGTCTGCGGCCGTACCCGGAGTACCCTCCAGATTGCCGGCTCGATTTCCTTCAGTTCTACTTTGATCTCATAAAGCATGTGCACCCTCAACTATCCCTCTTTACTGTTATTCTACAATGCTAATCACCTCGGGGAAAGGTGGGTGTGTTTTCAACCATCACAGTGGGTGCATTTTCGCTTGACATTCACATACGCCAGATAAATGAAGCCCTGACCAGGCTGGTGCATGAGACCGTGGAGGGTAAGTACCTGCTCTC
>DUES01000106.1 GCA_011192055.1 Dehalococcoidia bacterium | reverse complement strand
GTATCTCCCAGGATGATGATATAGGCTGTAGGACGTTCGCCTTCCTCCGGTCCCGGCCAGTCAGGGAGAGCGGCTGCCCAGGCAAGGTTGGCAAATACCTGCGTATTTCTCTCCGGTGTCCACGACAGCAGGTACTTGAGCGGCTGACGGTTGGACCCTGAAGCGGAACACCGGGCCAGGTCAACCAGTTCAACCAGCGTTTCCTTCTCTATGGCGGTGTCCTGGTAAAAACGACGGTAGCTACGATTTTTAAGGATGATGTCTTTAATCATCTGTTACTCCTTACCTATTGCAGTTATTTACTTGTGTCTTCTTACTTCAAAGCGGTAAAGGTCAACCGTTTCATCGGGACCTATCCCGGCTTTCATACGGCAAATTTCAATCTGCCGCTCCACAGTATCCACTTCTTCAAGGTCGGGGAGCAGCAAGCCCCGTCTCCAGCCGGCCTCGACAATGACCCCGTACCGCCGTGGGTCTAACTGGTCGACACTGTCAACCGGTTCCGGAGTTGTCAGGACATCAACGCTATAGTCAAGCTCATCAAGCTCGTCCGGACTGACCGGATGAAACCGGGGGTCCCTGGTCGCTGAACTGATTGCGTTACTGATAATTTCTTCGGCGATATTGCTCTCTACCGGTTCGAATGTCCCGATACACCCGCGCAGGTCATGGTGCTTGTGAATGGACACAAAAACCCCGGCCCTCTCTTTCATATCACCGGTGACATTTTCGGGCCGAATCCTCTTCCCTTGCCGGACGTATGCACTGACAGCCTGCCGGGCCAGGCGTACCAGTGGCGATGCAGTACTTTTCCGGATGATTATCCCGGCATAACCCACTACCGCCGAGTAGTCCCCGGAAGTATCGCCGCTGGTCTGGTACCGGACCAGTTCTGTCTCTCCGGCTCCGAGTTCTTTAGCAGCAACAATCATGGTCGCTGCCGGTGCATAGGCGCACATCGATATGTTCAGCTCATGCACGCGTTCCAGCAGCTTCTCCTCATCAAGCTCAAGTATTGCCGCAATTCCTTCCCTGTCCTTTTTCTCCGCCGACTGTTGTGGCTCGTAGTGTGTCATATCACCGGATGCTATCAGTACTGCGTCTTCCTCCAACTCCCTGATTGCACCCGCTATTGCCAGTCCGATTTCCCGGTAAACGGAAACATCGGCCGGGGCAAGAATGACCGGTACAATCTTTATATCAGGTTTGAAATACTGCAGGAAAGGTAATTGTACCTCAATGGCATGTTCCTGCATGTGGGCCAGGTTGTCCTCTCTCAGAAAGCCGGATAGTTCCAGTATCTTCTTACCCAGGCCGGAATCAATCTGAATGTCTCCCAGCGGAGTCCTCCAGGTGCCTTCGGTCATGATACTGAAGGGCTGTCCCATTCCGGTATGGCTCGGTCCCATGATAACAAAGGTATCCCTGAATCTTACCCTGGATATTGTTGCCCCGGCCACCGGCCCCGAATATTCATAGCCGGCATGAGGCATTACCACTCCAATGACGTCTTCTTTTTCCGCGTCAGAATCAGTGAGTCTCTCAATCATCTGCCGTAAACGGTCGGGGCTGCCCGGATAGAATTGTCCGGCAACCACCGGTTCTCTAACCATGTTCACCTCCTGCGCCGGATCCCCGGAAACCAAGTTCGGCTCCGCAGTACCTACACCTCGAACCATTCAGAGATATCACTGTCGTTTCATAACCAGCCCTGGCTACAACCTGCTTTCCACAGGAGTAGCAGACCGTGTTTTCCGACTCGTGGCCGGGAACATTTCCCAGGTAGACGAACTTCAGACCGGCTTTCAGGCCGATATCGCGGGCGTGCTCAAGAGTTGAGACAGGCGTCGATGGAATGCCGGTCATCTCGTACTGCGGGTGAAACCTGGTCACGTGCCACGGTGTCAGTTGACCCAGGCTGTTACGTATCCACCGTGCAATACCTTTAAGCTGCTCGTCATCATCATTCAGCGCAGGGACGACATTCGTGACGACTTCAACATGCATATTCCATTTCGTTTTGGCACGTTCGGCAACATCCAGTATTCCGCGCCAGTGGCTTATCCCGCACATCTGGCGGTAGACGGAATCGGTGAAACCTTTTACATCCACCCTCCAGGCATCAAGATAAGGACCGATACTGTCCAGGGCTTCAGGAGTCAGATAACCGTTGGTCACGTATACCGTGTAAAGACCTTTCTCTTTTGCCAGGCGGGCTGAGTCCACGGTGTATTCGAACCATACACTTGGTTCGTTATATGTCCATGCAATGCCGTCACATTCGTAGCGTTCGGCCAGACTGACAAGCTCCCGCGGCATAATCTCCCGGTTACCATGCCACATTTCCATATCCCGGGTAGCAGAAATCTGCCAGTTCTGGCACCCCCGGCACTTGAAGTTGCAGCTCCAGCCTCCTACTGAAAAGACCTGGGTATCAGGGTAGAAATGAAACAGGGGTTTCTTCTCGACAGGGTCCACGGCAAGCGACGAGACCTGCGCATAGCTGATATTCCGGAGAACGCCGTCTACGTTCCGGTACATCCCGCAGAAACCGTACCTGCTCGGGCTGATGTTGCAGCGCCACTGGCAGGTACCGCACCTGACCCTGGAACCCGGAAGCTTCTCATAGAGCATCGCTTCGTGCATTCCACCCTCCGAATGCTGACCCGGCACAATTATATCACTAGATAGTGTCTTATTATACTCCGTAAAATCAACCCCAAATAGCCATACTACGGGATTATTCAGGGACATTATAACCTGTTGACAAACGGAAACCACACTGCTAAAATCCGATTATCGGGAGAGCGCGGGCAATCGACAATGCGGTGAGCCTGCTGAATACTACTCCCGGTAAGACAACAGGTAGTGGTCGCTTGGATCTGACATGACCGAGACGGCAGTAATAGCGGAGATTTATTAATGCCCTGTCTGGTTATGCCGGAGAGGGTATATTTATTTTAGGGATATACAGGGTGGAGGACAGCCATGCTTAAGCTGGGTTTCATCGGAGCGGGAACCGTAGGCACAGCACTGGCAAAGAGACTTAGTGACCGCGGTTATCCCGTGGTAGCTGTCTTCAGTCGTACCCCCGACTCCGCAAAGAAACTTTCCGGGGCAATAAACGGTTGTCTCGCACTGGATAGCGGTCAGGCAGTAGCGGATGCTTCCGAGCTTGTCTTCATTACCACACCCGACGATGCTGTCGGTCCGGTGGTGTCCGGGATAACGTGGCACCCTGGCCAGAGTGTCGTTCACTGCAGCGGAGCCGATTCCGTTGGTACCCTTGAACCGGCCAGAAAACAGGGCGCCGGCGTCGGTGCTTTTCACCCCCTGCAAACATTTGCCAGCGTGGAACAGGCTATCAGCAATATTGCCGGGTCCACCTTTGCAATTGAGGCTGAAGAGCCTTTATTGAGTTCACTCAAGGAATTAGCCACCTCCCTCGACGGGCATGCAATAGAGCTCAAGGCAGGAGCCAAGGTGCTCTACCATGCTGCCGCCGTTATGGCCTGCAACTACATGGTTACACTAGTCAAGCTGGCTACAGACCTGTGGCAGACGTTCGATGTCACACCGGATGAAGCCACGCAGGCGCTTCTGCCATTACTGCGCGGTACGATTGCCAATATCGACCGTGTAGGTATACCCCAGGGGCTGACCGGGCCGATTGCACGCGGTGATACCGGGACTATCAGGAAACACCTGGAAGCAATGGAAAAAGCGGCCCCCGCCCTGCTGCCAACCTACCGTGACCTGGGACGACAGACCGTGCCGGTAGCACTGGCAAAAGGAAGAATCAACCAGGAGCAGGCCGATGCTCTGCTGGCCCTGCTTGAGGATAAAGAATAGATTGAATATTGAACCAATTACAGGAAGTCAAGGAGGAAATATGAAATACCGGGCATTTTCCTGCCTGGTCGCACTGACAGTCGTCGGAGCTTTACTTTCAGGATGTGGTGTAAATCCCCCCGTTAACAGCAACAAGCACCTGCAGGGCCTGATAGAGTATGGTCAGACACTTGAACATGTGCAGGGGCTGATGACAGACACCCTGAAAGACCGGATGACAATCTATCCGGCGCAGAAACTTGAGAAACAGGCTAACGGTAGCTGGACATTTAAAGCAGTGGAAGGTGGCGAAATCGGAGACACCGATGCCCCCTTCGTGGTACTAGTAATCAAACCGGACCCGACCAACACCAAATACCTGACAATCTTCCTGCAGAACGGTCTGGTTATTACATCGGAATGGTTCAGTTCTACGGGAGCGGCTATTATACACAGAATACTTGGCAACCTGCTGCAGACACAGTAAATCAGGAAGCCGGAACATTATATTATATTAATTCACCGGGAGGACAAACCCAATGCGCTCCATGCTCAAGAGCAAAATCCATCGAGCCCGCGTAACCGGGGCTGACATCAATTACGAGGGTAGTATCACCATTGACCGCAAGTTTATGCAGGAAGCGGATATCCTGCCTTTTGAACAGGTCCACGTGCTGGACGTCAATAATGGTTCCCGGCTGATAACCTACGCTATAGAAGGCGGTGAGAGCGAAATATGTCTTAACGGAGCGGCAGCCAGGCTGGTCTCAATCGGAGACACGGTCATCATCCTCTCCTACTGCCAGGTCCATGAAGAGGACATCCCGGATTTCACACCACGGCTGGTATTTGTCAATGCTGACAACGTTAGTACTTCAACTGCACGGCACACCGAGACTGTACCCGTCTAAGGAGGAGGACAATGCGCATTACAATCAATGATATCAGGGAGCTGAAAGAAAAGGGTGAAAAAATCACCATGGTCACAGCCTACGATTACTCGACCGCCAAGATTGTTGACCAGGTAGGAATACCCCTTATCCTGGTAGGTGACAGCCTTGGTATGGTAGTACTCGGTTATGATTCAACTATTCCGGTGACGCTGGAAGTCATGTTGCACCACACCAAAGCAGTAGTCAGGGGCACCGAAAACACCCTGGTAGTCGGTGATTTGCCCTTTAT
>DUES01000105.1 GCA_011192055.1 Dehalococcoidia bacterium | reverse complement strand
TTTTGGGGAGTTAAAGAAGGGGTGGAACCCCTCTTTGAGGGGGATTCCAAGGGGGAGTCCCCCTTGGAACACTATTAATAAAACCCTCGCCTGTGAAACTACTGTCCCTCGTTCAGGTCTTTAAGCAGCGCATCTATCTTGTCCGAACCCCAGCCAACATACCCGGCAACCTGCTGGAGAGTCATACCCATCGCCATGCTAAGCTGGCCTTCATCTACCGGCATACCGGCATGTTTGGCAATGATATCCTTTGCATCCGGTCGCGACTTCAGTACCTCACTTACTGTTGAATCAGCCGTTAATGCCATTACTTACCTCCTGTACCTATACTATCTTTTCAAAAATAAAAAGGCTGAACTGAATGATAATATACTGTCACCACGCTGTCAATCCTGCAGGGATTGCTTCGTCGCCTGCAGCTTCTCGCAATGACAGGTGAGGTTTCCCACAGAAAATCCACGGATTAGGATTCAATATATACTCTTGACACATTGCCGATACCGTCCTACCATAGATTCTATACCCCCGGCACCGATTTAATAGCCTGTGTGCCGAAAGGAGCCTCGTCCACATGCCTGAGGCCTCTCTGAACGGAGTAAACAATTATTACCGGCAGGACGGAACGGGGTCCCGCACCTTCATCCTCTTCAATGGCGCCGGGCATTTTGCCATACGGGAATATCCGGAACGCGTACTGACTGAAATCGCGGATTTCATAAAGGAGCGAGAACTATGACTGTCGATAACAAAGTCATTATAATCACCGGAGCAGCCAGCGGTATCGGGCGAGCCCTGGCAGAAGGGTTCTGCAGTGACGGTGCATTTGTACTTGGCTTTGACGTTAACAGGGAAGGTCTTGCCCTGACCGCACGGGAATGCGATGACCAGTTTGTGGGCGTACAGGGGGATGTATCGTCAGAAAAAGACGTGGACCGTCTGGTTTCTATTGCCATGACGCGCTTCGACCGTATAGATATTCTGTTTAATAATGCCGGTATCAACACTCAGGACCCGCTGCGGTCAGATGTCCCGTTCCAGGACTGGAAACACGTAATCGACATCAACCTGGTCGGTGTAGCCCTCTGTACACACCGTATTCTGCCAATCATGGTTAAACAGGGCTGCGGGCGAATCGTCAGTATCATCTCCCAGGCAGCAGAGGCTATGGAAACAGGTAACACGGCATACGCCGCCTCGAAGGCGGGAGTAGCTACACTCACCAGGACCCTCGCCCAGGGTCTCATACAGGCCTGCCACAAGGACATACTGATTAACTCGATGATACCCGGTCCAACACGGACCGCAATGTGGGGCAGTACACTAACCGATAATTCCCTGCCCGAAGGACTTCTCAAGGAATTGCAAGACGCCGACGTAGTATACCCGCATGCCCGCTTCCTCGTGGAACTGCCACCGGGAGGACCAAACGGGCGCGTTTTCTGGAACAGCCGCGAGTACCCTCTGTACCAGCATTTCAACGAGTGACAACTGCATTCAGATAAACGTTACGTTATCACCGCTGCCCTGTCCTGGTGCTCCCGGAACTCCCCGACAATGTCAGGGTGCCGGGCAAGGGCTCTCCCGATTCCGTACTGGTTGCGAAGTCGCAACGGTACACAGCAGCAACCGCAGCAATTACATATCGCGTAATAGTCCTCGCGGCACTTGATAATGCTGTGGATAAGGCCCATTTCACGACACTGCCGGAGGATTTCCCTGGCTTCCCCGCTGCTTATCTCACGATAGTCCTGCGGTCTCTGCGAAATAAAAACATTGCGCTTGATTCCCAGCATTATCTCTACGTTTATTGGGTTGTCACAGTTATGAAAGACTTCACGGCAGGTACAGGGACCAACCGCCAGGCCGTCAGCAAGGTCAACTATCTCGTCAGCCTCCGCAGGAGTGAGTAAATAACCGCCCTCAAGAGCCTTTCCCCATGTATTGGCGACAAACCGCACCAGCGACCCTATAACGGGAATACGCGTCCATTTTGCCCAGAACATGTAGAACCTGAGAGCGGACTCGCGGTGCCTGCTGTATAGCTTGAGCGTATGATGCATCCTGAATACAGCATAACACAGCGGTCTGAACAGGTGCTATGACGAGTACGTAATCCGTTCCTTGTCATCAGGATTGGATGATTAGTCAGGACTGACGACGTGGTTTCTCAATACCCCGATAGGCTCAATCTTTATTTCCACACTATCGCCGACAGACATCGGCCCAACACCACTGGGTGTGCCGGTGGCAATAACGTCGCCGGGCAACAGCGTCATCACCCGGGAAACAAAGCTGATAATGTCCGGGACAGAGTGGATGAGGTCGTTGGTATTACCCTGCTGCTTCAGCTCACCGTTTAGGTACGTTTCTACCGGTGTATTACCGGGGTCAAGCTCCGTCTCAATACAGGGTCCAAATGAACCGAAGGTATCGAATCCTTTGGCACGGGACCACTGGCCGTCACTGGCCTGAAGGTCACGGGCACTGACATCATTAAAGCAGGTATAACCCAGTACATAGTCCAGGGATTCCTGCGGAGAAACATGAGAAGCCTTCCTGCCTATCACGACACCAAACTCACCCTCATAGTCGACCCTCTTTGACATTTCCGGGTATACAATAGCATCCTCCGGCCCGATTATGCACGTTGATGGCTTGAGGAAAATCAGCGGAAGTTCCGGTATAGCCATGCCCGATTCTTCAGCATGGCTGCGATAGTTGAGACCTATTGCTGCAATCTTCGAAGGCTGACACGGGGCCAGAAGCTTCACATCGCTTAACTGGTAATATTCATCCTTAGCCGTGTAACTGTGAAATACACTGCCGCTGATAACCTGAATGGTCTGACCGTTCAGTATACCGTACCGTGTCTTCCTGCCGGATGAAAAACGTACAATCTTCATATTACTTACCTTACTTTCCTCGCATATTTGGCCTCAGTCTACCTGCTCACAAAGGATAAATGCAAGCATCCTGCAACGCACACCCAAATTGCCTAGTCGTATTCGGTATGCTATAGTTGAACCTGAAATGGAAGCTGAAATTGACTTTAATAAAGGTGGTACGGTTACCGTTCCGGAAGGATTTTTTGCCGGTGCCGCTGCCGCCGGAATTAAGGAAAGTGCCGGAGACCGGCTGGACTTGGGACTGCTTTACTCGCAGGAGCCCTGCGTAACTGCCTGCCTGCTGACTGCCAACAGCATCAAGTCTGCACCGGTATTGTTATGTCAAGAACGACTGAAACAAGGATGCCGAGCCAGGGCAGTTGTTGCCAATAGTGGCTGTGCCAATGCCAGTACCGGAGACCAGGGTCTGGCAGATGCCAGGGAAATGGCCGCACTGGCAGCAAAAGGTATCGGTATCGAGGCCGAGGATGTTTTCGTAGCCAGTACCGGCGTAATCGGTCACCTGCTCCCCATGGACCGGATACGGGACGGGTTAAACGGTATCAGCCTGTCCGGTGACGGCGGTCACGAACTGACCAGGGCAATAATGACAACCGATACGTTCCCCAAGGAAACAGCGGTATCCGTACAGGATGGGGACATAAAGTATACAATTGGCGGGGCAGTCAAAGGCTCCGGCATGATCCATCCGAACATGGGCACAATGCTGTGCTTCCTGACCACGGACGCTTCCGTAGACCCGCCATTTCTGGACACGGCCCTGCGCCGTGCGGCAGGTGTTTCCTTTAACATGGTTTCCATCGATGGCGATACCAGTCCCAGCGATACAATGCTGATAATGGCTAACGGACTGGCGGGGAATACACCTATCCTGGAAGGGACAGGGGCAGCCGGTGTTTTTCAGCAGGCACTGGACCGGGTCTGCATCTACCTGGCGAAGCGTATGGCACGCGACGGAGAAGGAGCTACCAGGCTGATTGAAGTGACCGTGAACGGAGCAGTCAGCCAGCCTGATGCCGCAGCAGCAGCACGGACTGTGGTGAGCTCGCCCTTGCTGAAATCTGCTGTATACGGCTGTGACCCCAACT
>DUES01000104.1 GCA_011192055.1 Dehalococcoidia bacterium | reverse complement strand
CTGATTACACCGCTGAAGACTATTTTCTCATCGATAACAACACCTTGATTCATACTCTGGTTTTCCCTCCGGGTGAGCAGCAACTGGTATACTCTTATCAACTGTCCGAAACGGATACCCGCGATACTATGATTGAACTGGCGGTGAACTATCCCACCGGCGCACTGGACGTAATGGTGGCAATGGAAAATGTGGAGGTTGCCAGTGCACGCCTCAGCCCGACCGAACCGGTGGAGACTGAGGACGGGCAGAAGTATATCCATTTCACCGACAATACCCTGAACAGGGGTGATATTGTAGACATCCGTCTTATTAGTATTACCGGGCAAAGCAGTGGGATGCTGATTGTACTGTGGGTGGCGGTATCGGTGGTAGTCCTGTGCCTGGCAGTCTACCTGCTGAGGAAGATACGGACGAAAAAAGCGGCACCCGTAACCGCAACCAGTCGTAAAGGTACGTCCGACGTCGAACGGCAGGTGCTTGATGATATGACCCGGCTTGACCGTGACTACGAGCAGGGGCTCATGGATGAAGCTACCTACCGTAAGAAATACGCTGCCAGAGCCGCTGAGCTTGCCGGGATGAGGAAACCGGGGAATACAGGGAGCCGTCAATGAGTGAGGCAGCAACAGGCGATTGGGCGATAGAGGTGGAAGGAGTTCAGAAAAGGTTCGGAAAGCGGCGTGCCCTGAACAACATCAACCTGACAGTCGGTAAGGGTGAACATGTTACCATTTTCGGACCGAACGGGGCAGGAAAGACAACCCTGGTCAGGATATTGTCCACCCTGGCAAAACCTTCGGCAGGCACGGTACGACTTGACGGTGAAGACGTTCATAAGGCAGCTACCGAAAGCAGGCGGAAAATCGGCCTGGTAGGTCACCAGACCCTTCTCTACGATGAGCTTACGATATTTGAGAACCTTAAATTTTATGGCACCATGTACGATGTGCCTGACATACAGGAGCAAATACGGTCGGTGGTAAGGTGGGTGCAACTTGAGGACAGGCTCCATGACAGGGTGGGTACTCTTTCCCGTGGTATGCAGCAGCGCGTTTCAATAGCCCGCGCCGTACTGCACAGTCCCCCGATTTTGCTGCTGGATGAGCCCGAAGTAGGTCTTGACCCCCATGCCGTCCTGATGGTGAGGGAAGTATTAAGCTCTCTCAATGCCGGAGAGCGTACCGTAGTCATGACTACCCACAACCTGCAGCAGGGTATTGAGATGTCCGACAGGGTAGTCATACTTAATGAAGGCAGGATTGTCTATCAGGAATACACTGACAGGATAGACATGGCAGATATCAAGAGCATCTACGACCGGTACACGGGACAGGACGGATAAGACAGGTGTGGCTTAAGATTTTCGCTATATTCTGGAAAGATATCCTGGTGGAGCTCAGGACGAAGGAGATTGTTACGGCGGTACTGGTGTTTGCCTTGCTGGTACTGGTGATATTCAATTTTGCCTTTGACCCCGTGAGCGGTGCGACGGTACATGCTGCGCCGGGCATTCTCTGGGTGGCTCTTACCTTTGCCGGTATCCTTGGTCTGAACCGGGTGTTTGCCACGGAGAAGGAAAGCTCCCGCCTGGCAGGACTGAGGCTCTGCCCGGTAGACCGTGCCGTAATCTACTGGGGGAAGCTGGCCGGCAGCTTTACTTTCCTGCTGATTATTGCCATAGTCACTACCCCTATATTGCTCTTCCTTCTCAACCTGCCCCTCTTCTTGCCCAGGCTCGCATTGATTATCGTGCTGGCAACTATCGGCTTCACATCGGTGGGTACGCTGTTCTCTGCACTATCAATCAACATCAAGGCACGTGATATAATGTTGCCCATTCTCTTCCTGCCGCTTGTTGTTCCGGTTATTATTGCCGCCGTACAATCCACTGCAAGCGTGCTGGAGGGCGGTCCCTGGAGCGATATGTTAACATGGCTGGAGATAATGATAGCCTTTGACGTAATATACCTGGTAGTAGCTACACTGGTATTTGAGTTCGTTATCGAGGAATAATTATGTACGTGCGGGAGTTCATTTAATGAAAGACAGAGGTGCCATTCGGCACAATCTTATGATAAGCCTGGGCTTTGCCCTTATGGCAGCAGCTCTCTATATGATATTCGTGTATGTGCCTACGGAGAAGGCAACCGGGGCAATCCAGCGGATATTCTATTTTCACGTTCCGCTGGCCTGGGTCGGTTTCCTGGCATTCTTTGTTGTTTTCATCAGCAGCATCATGTACCTGTGGAAACACTCAGCGAAGTGGGATGCTCTTGCGCATGCTTCGGCAGAAATAGGCATTGTGTTTACGTCCCTGGTTTTGGTTACGGGAAGCATCTGGGCCAAGGCGGTATGGGGTATCTGGTGGACATGGGATGCGAGACTGACGGGGACGCTGGTGCTGTGGTTTATCTATATTGCATATCTTATGGTACGTGGTTATGCCCGTGAAGAAAGCCAGGGTGCCAGACTCGGCGCCGTGCTGGGCATTGTGGGGTTCCTCAATGTGCCCATCGTGGCACTGGCGATTGCCTTGTGGCGTACCCAGCACCCCTCGGCAATAATATTTGAAGGCGGACTTGCACCATCGATGCTGGCAACACTTTTGGTGAGCCTTGCGGCTTTCACCGTGTTGTACATCATCATGCTGGTCCAGGCTACTTCACTGAAGAAAATGGAATCTGAAATCGACGATATCACGAATATGCAGTCGGAATAGGAGAAACAGGTTATGGAGAATGCTGCATATCTTTTTGCAGTCTATTCAGTCGTCTGGGCGGCTGTTTTCGGGTACCTATTTTATCTGTACCGGAAACAGAGAAAGTTGCGCCACGAAATCGATTCGCTGAGAAATGCAACCAGGAAGCAGGACAGGGACTGAAGAAGACCAGCCCTGCTCGTATCAATTCGATTACGGCTTCAGACGTTTACGGTTTCGGCTAACTGGTTGTGATTACAGGTCGGCTTCGATAGCTGCCTTGCCGACGAGTGCCAGGACTTCGTCCTCGTCTTCATGGCGGCCACTGGTTCCTATAGCGCCAACCACAGTTTTACCAACCCTTATACATACACCACCATGAATGGGAGTGAGTCTGTGGTCATCGTACCAGACTACGTCCTTTCCTGCTCCCTTGAACCATGTGTTGATGTTCCGGGTTTCATTTCCAAAGGATGCCGAGGTATACGCTTTGTTTTGCGCCATACGAGCTGTCAGAGCACCGGCACCATCCATCCTGGCGAAGCTGAGCAATGCTCCCCATGCGTCTACCACGGCAACTGACATCGGCCTGGGGTCCTTACCGGCTTCCTCAATCATGGCACGAACGGCTT
>DUES01000103.1 GCA_011192055.1 Dehalococcoidia bacterium | reverse complement strand
TCCGCTGCCGCTTGCCCCGATAATGATGACAAACTCACCGGGCATAACCTTGAAAGATATGTCTTTCAGTGCCGGGACATCGTGGTTTGTCCCCGCAAAGGTCTTACTGACGTGCCTGATTTCAATTCGTGGTGTTGTCACAACGACTCATTATACATGATACGAATCTCCCCCTCTAAATCTTTGACACTTAGAGGGGGCACATTTAATATTTACGGCAGAAACTCGTTGGTGAAGGCATCGGAGGCAGAGATTGGAGCCGAAAGAATACCGTACTCAACCATCCAGTCCGAGTAGTCCTTCCAGACACTTTCTTTCTGTTCGCCCCAGCGCGGTGCTTCAGCCTGGTAGTAGCCCGATAACCATTCCTGGCTTGCCTTGACGAGTTCGGCATCAAGTTCAGGGACAGCGGCAAGCAGAAGGTCGGCGGCCTCACCGGGATTCTTCACCGCAAATTCATACCCGCGTGAGAGGGCTTTTATCACCGCTCTGGTGACATCCGGTCTGGTAGCGATAGTTTCCTCACTGGCGATTACGACAGGTGTATAGTAGTCCGGAATACAGTCGAAATAGTCTTCCATCATAACCACGTTAAGAGCAACTCCCTGCTGCTGTGCCTGGAAACCCTGCCAGCCGTAGAATATCCATGCCATATCAATCTGCTTCTCATCTATCAGGGCCAGCGGGTCAGACCAGCCGGTATTCACTATCTCAAGCTTGCTGAAATCGGCACCTGCGCATTTCATCAGGACTTCAAGCGTGGGTTCCTCAAACGGCGAACCCCATGCTCCATAACGTAAACCCTCAAAATCTGCCGGACCGGTGACATTCAGGCTGGCGGCAGAGGCAAAACCGGAAGTGTTATGCTGTATCACTGCCGCAATAGAAACGACGGGTATATCGTCAGCGCGAGCTAGCGTAACCTGCTCCTGGAAACTGATGCCGAAATCGGTGGCGCCGCTGGCGATTGCGGCTTCCGGGCGTACTTCACCAGGTTGGATAATATCAACGTCAAGGCCGGCATCTTCAAAGTAGCCCTTTGCTTCCGCCACGAAGATTCCGGTGTGATTGGTGTTCGGTACCCAGTCCAGCATGAATTTAACCGGTATGAGTTCCACTTCTGCAGGACTTCCGCAGGCAGTAGTAATAAGTACGGTAATTAGCAATACGATGATTAAAGACAGACGTTTCATATCATTTCACTCCTTAATCCTAAAAAATACCGGGCCCTTCCCATTGCTCCGCTCGTTGCGTGGAGTAGTACCAGGGCAGGGCTATCCGCTCGATGCCATAGACCAGCATAAACAGGCCTATACTCAATAAAGACGTAATAAACATGGCGACGAATACCTGGTCGGTCGCCAGCGCATTTTTAGACTTCAGCATATACAGTCCCAGACCGGGAGAACCACCTACCCACTCCCCGATGGTTGCCGCAACCACGCTATAGGTTACGGCCAGCCGCAGACCGGAAAAGAACGACGGCAAAGCCGAGGGCAGACGCACCATCCGCCATACCTGTCTCCGGTTTGCCCCCATCGCACGGAGTAAGGCAATCAACTCAGGGTCCGATGACGTCAGACCATCGGCGGTGCTGATAGCCAGCGGGAAGAAACAGAATAATACCACGATTAAGATGGTAGGCATGACACCAAACCCGAACCAGATGATAAGAATCGGCGCAATGGCAAGTATCTGGATGGTCTGGGAAACGACCAGTATCGGATACAGGGCGCGATGAGCCAGTGGCCAGAAATCTATTAAGGCAGCTATCCCGATACCCGCCACAAGGGCTAACGACAGCCCTATCCCGGTCGCCAGCAACGTAACGCCAACGGCATTCAGTAAAAGGTCACGCGTTTCCCATCCGGCCTGGACAACATCAACCGGTGTCGGCAGGATAAACGAGCTCAGTCCGCTGACCTTCGCTACAAAAAACCAGCCGATGACAAGTATAACAATAAGTGCAACCGGAGGGACGAAATCTCGTCGCCAGTTCATTATTCAACCTTTCGGTATTTACCGACTTTTCCCTCGATAGTTGTGCCTTCCAGCGCATCGGCAATCTTGATGATAGTTACGACACCACCCGCTCCTGCTTCAAAACAGGCACGATGAGCGGACTTAGCTACCTCGATTAGCTGGTCCAGGTCATCACCTTCCAGGGTCGTTTCCAGTGGCCCGACCTCATATCGTACGCCGCTGGCCTGGATGGCTTCGATTGCCTTATCGACCACGGCATAGACATTATCAACCATGGGTAAGACCTGTACACCGACATTCACCGTCCGTTTTTTGTTCATCTTGTTTCTCCTTGCTTTTTTATGCTTCACCGGTAGTATGGACCGCCAGCAGCAGCCCTTCCGATAATTCGACATGTGCTGATGTCCGTTCCAGCAGGTTGCTTATCCCCCGTGCTATACCGGAAGTGAGTGTTGCATCCTTGAGGGGGTATTTCAATCCGACCGTCGTGATGCCTGAGGCATTGCCACCCAGGGGAATTAAAGAGACCGTATCTCCGCGGTGCCCGGATATATCTCCGCCCGGCGGCCTGATGACCCATCCGGTCTGCCCGCCGTGCCACACTTCAACTTTGCACTCATTGAGGTCTGCATGCGCTATCAGCAGGATATTACTGATAGTCATATCCATACGCCCACCCATGACACCAACCATTGCTATGTGTTTGGCTCCCTGTTCCGCGGCATAAAGAAGTGCCAGTTCGAGGTCGGTCTCATCTTTTTCTCTGGGATAGGAGATATACTCAGTGTTACTGCTGCCCTGCTGCTCCGAATCTGAGAGCGAGTCCAGGTCACCGATGATTGCGTCCAGGGTAACACCAAGCGTATCGGCATATTGTGAGCCACCATCGACACCAATCACCATGTCAAATGATTCAGAGCGGATTCTGCTCCGCAGGATATCCGGTTGAAATAAGTCGCCGTTGGCCAGTAGTAGAGCTTTCATTACGTTTACTCCATAAATAAATAAGGGCTACCCTTTATGGAGGGTAGCCCTCTTGCAATGTCGTGTTTGCATTCCCTCCGCCGGTATTGTCCGGATCAGGTTCTAGGGTCGATGTGGGAGACCATACTTTCATGGTCAAGCACATCCTCTCAGCCTGGTTCCCCAAGCTCCCCGAAACTATTTAATTGTTAACGTGAGGTTAGTATAAACCTTTCGCACTACTTCTGGCAAGAGGCAGTTCTGGAGAATGTGTAGTTGGATAGTCTTTTTCAGGGATTTTTTGACCGGTTGAATTTTTTTAGTTAGCAAAATAGCCAAACGACAGTGTGGTGGCGTACAATTTGAAACTGGGAGGGGTGTCCGAGTGGCCGATGGTGACGGTCTTGAAATGTGTAAGATGGTATCCTGAATAGTACTTCCAAGCTCAGTTTGGTGTTTTTCTATTTTCTTTAAAAAACCTGATTTGTGCGTAAAGTATCGTTTTCTATTGTCCTGTTTCATTCTATCCGTTAGCTATTTGTTAGCTATTTTACAACTTTGTTAGACTCAATACGATCAAATCTTCTTGACCTAGCACTGAGTGCACAATGTTTCGACGAATTAGTTA
>DUES01000102.1 GCA_011192055.1 Dehalococcoidia bacterium | reverse complement strand
GGAAGTCAATAGAGGTGGTTGAAGATGTCCGAGAGAATCGATCAGATACTCCTCGTCTTTAGGGTTATGCAGGGCGAATTGAAAAATGTCCAGCCTTTTGCGGAGCGACGTAGACAAGCTACCAGAATTGTCGCCCAACACTGCGGGATCACTCGGGAAGCTGTTGCCGACAAATACACGCGCCAACTGGATATTAAGACATGTGACTTCGACAGACGTGCTGAATTGCTGCTGGAGCACAAAGTAAAGGAGTTGCTGAACCTGCTCAAGAGGCATGGAGACCCGAATGACGAGAGAGCAATTGATGAGCTCGAGGAAATCCTAGTACGACCCATTGCCCCACCATTACCGCAAATCAAAATCGCTCCCTCTGTCCTGTCTGCGGACTACGCCCGGCTCGCTGACGCTGTTACCGAAGCAACCGAAGCGGGCGCCGATTTAATCCACATAGACGTGATGGACGGGCATTTCGTACCGCCGATAACCGTCGGGGCACAGATGGTCAAAGCATTGCGTCTGTGGACCAGTATTCCGCTGGACGTCCACCTGATGGTGGAAGCGCCGGAACGTCAGATTAAAGATTTTGCTGACGCGGGGGCAGACATAATTACGGTGCATGTCGAGACATGCCCGCATCTTCACCGGACTATCCAGCAAATCAAAGACCTGGGCAAGCAGGCCGGTGTCGCACTTAATCCGGGCACTCCGGTCAGCTCTCTCGATGAAATACTTCCTTCGGTAAATGTTATAATAATAATGACCGTTAACCCGGGTTTTGGGGGGCAGACATTTATCAGGGAGATGCCGGATAAAATAGCCCGTGTCCGGGCAGAATTGGACAGGCGAAATCCGGAGGCTGAACTTGAAGTTGACGGCGGTATCTCTGCCGCTACTGCTCCCCTGGTCGTCAAAGCAGGAGCAACGGTACTGGTAGCGGGTGCCGCCGTGTTTGCTACCGGTGACCCGGTAAAGGAATCTTTACAGAGGATAAGGACTAGCTGGTAGTGGTGTGCATTGTTCTGGCAATCTTGTGCTGTGTGCGCAGGCACCTGGTGCAAAGGTTAAGTCGTTTCTTTTTACCATCAACAACAAGAGTCACCGGATGGATATTCGGCATCCACTTTCGCTTGGTATGGCGCTTGGAGTGGCTGACGTTGTTACCAAATTGCGGTGTTTTATCACATAAATCACACTTCAAGAGTATATCTCCTTGACTATATGTCATATATGCAGTATCTTATGTACGGTACTATAATATCATAGCACAATACGTATGACAAACACGCAGGGCTGGTTCGAGCAACTTTGACGAATCCGGAGTCAACACCTGTTACACATCGGACCGGCACTGTGTAAGGATAGAGGACGATGAGGCAGACAAGTTATATAACAGGACAGGATTTCCGCGAGATGTTCGCCTGCGCTACTGCATGGCTTGAGAAATGCGCTTCCGATGTTGACGCACTGAACGTTTTTCCGGTACCGGATGGCGATACCGGAACCAATATGCTGCTGACAATGAACTCCAGCATGGAAGAGGCCTACCGTGCCCCTGACAGTAGCAGTTCGGCAATAGCACAGGCAATTGCCAGGGGGGCACTGATGGGAGCCCGGGGGAACAGCGGCGTAATACTGTCGCAGATAATGCGCGGTCTCGCTCAGAATATCAGCGGAAAGGAATCCCTGACCGGGGCTGATTTTTCCAGTGCCCTCGAGGAAGCGTCCAGCACAGCCTATAAAGGTCTCAGCAATCCTGTTGAAGGCACAATTTTAACCGTAATCAAAGATGTAGCCGCAGCCACCCAGAGTCTTGTGTCTGAGGGAGAGCACGACCTCACCGAGGTAGTCGAGACCGCCGTCAGGGCCGCCAATGATTCAGTGGCAAACACGCCGGCACTGCTGCCCATCCTGAAGGCGTCCGGAGTAGTGGATGCCGGGGGTCAGGGACTTTATACAATACTCGAAGGCGCCCTGCACTACCTGAGGGGCGAAGCCGAACAGATCCGGTTCCGAAAACCCAAAATGATAACAAGCAGCGTACCGATGACAGGCAGACCCGCCGAGATGATTGCTGCCGACGAAATACCCTTTGGATACTGCACCGAGTTCATGCTCAAGGGAGAAAAGCTGAATACGGACAAAATACGGTCCAGGTTGGAGAAGAAGGGCGAATCTCTGATAGTCGTCGGAGATAAATCAACGGTCAGAATTCATATCCACACGCTTGACCCGGGGAATATCATTCATTATGTCGGCAGGATGGGCACATTACACCAGGCATCAATCCGGAATATGGATGAACAACACCGGGACTTCATTGATATGCAGAAGGAAAAGTCACCGGCCGTTGACATGGCTATTGTTGCGGTTGTATGTGGAGATGGACTTTCCGAAATATTCAGCAGTCTGGGAGTAACGGCAATTGTCCCCGGTGGACAGACAATGAATCCCAGCACCAAGGACATACTCGAAGCAGTGGAATCGGTAGCTTCTGATAAGGTCATCATCCTGCCCAATAACAAGAACATTGTGCTTACCGCCGAGCAGGTCCAGTCACTGACAGAAAAGAGTGTTGAAATCGTCGCCACGGAGACAATCCCGCAGGGAGTAGCAGCCCTGCTGGCACTTGACTACGAAGCGGACCTGGAGACCAACTCCCGGATTATGAGACAGGCGATATCGGAAGTAAAGACGGTGGAGATTACGAGGGCAGTACGCTCCACCCAGATTAACGATATCAAGGTGAAGCGCAAGCAGGCAATTGGTCTGCTGGACGGAGACCTCGTAGCAGTTGGTAACGACACTGCTGAAGTCCTCCGTGATACGATAACCAAGATGAATATGGAAGATAAGGAAATAGTTACGGTGTACTTCGGCGCCAATACCGACCAGGCAGGGGCAGAGCGGGCCAGCTCTATAATACGCGAAGGATATCCCCAGCTCCAGGTTGAAGTGGTCCGGGGTGGTCAACCGCACTACGATTATATTGTATCGGTGGAATAACAGGGAGGATTCTCTTCATGACAGTTAAGATAATAACTGACAGCACCTCGGATATAACTGCCGAGGAAGGTGCCAAACTCGGTATTACCGTTGCCCCGTTAACGGTTATGTTTGGACGGGAGTCCTTTCTGGACCGTGTTACCATAACCACCGAGGAATTCTACCGCCGACTGACGACGCAGGATGTCTTCCCAACTACAACCCAGCCATCCCCTGCCGCTTTTGCAGAGCTGTACAATAAACTGGCCGAGGAAACCGACGAGATTCTGGTTATTAACCTTTCCTCAAAATTAAGCGGTACCTACCAGTCGGCAGTGAGCGCAATCGACATGGTAAAGAAAAACTGCCGTGTTGAAGTGATTGACTCGCAGTTTGTGGCAATGGGCCAGGGACTTGTTGTTCTTGCCGCAGCCAACGCCGCCCAACAGGGCGCCAGCCTGGACGAGCTTACCGGCTTTGTCCGGGACGCACTCGGGCGCTGTCACTGGATAACCTATTTTGATACCCTCAAGTACCTGGCCAAGGGCGGACGTATCGGAAAGGCACAGGGACTGCTCGGTTCGGTATTATCCATCAAACCGATACTTACCGTCAAGGAAGGTGAAATCCATCCTGTCACCCGGTTGAGGTCGAAATCAGCCGGAATCGAATACCTGTATAACTTCGTAACCAGCTTCCAGAAGATCGAAGAGATAGCCGTGGAACATACAACCCTGCCGGACGAGGCAGACCGGTTGGCTGAACGCCTCAGCGCCGCTTTCCCCAACGTAAATATCCGCCGGTCAATCGTCAGCCCGGTACTGGGTACCTATGGAGGTCCCGATGCTATCGCGGTCACCGTCCTGGAGGCCAGGTAACACGAGACCGATGCCGGTCATGGTTTTAATCACAAGCATCACTGATATGACAACCATGGGAGCCGGGTTTTGTCATTAGATGTGGGGCCGCTACGTAAAATCCTCGAACTGGAGCATTCCAGGGGCTATTCGGATACGGCCGTAATCGGTGGACTGGACAGGTTCCTCCGCAACTGGGGCGGTCCGGTCATGGCATCGATAAATGACCGCAGTACCCTTAAGACATTCCGCAAGCTCCACCTTGACAAACCCGACTATGCTTCCCTGACTGAGCAGCAAAGACAGCAGTGGGCTGAAAAAGTGCTTGCCTTCATGGATGAACTGGAAAATGAAGGCGAGACAGAGCCACGGACCAGGGCAGCCCCCAAAACCAGCCGGACTGCACCGCGAACGAAGAAACCGAGGCCACTGGTAAACACCACTCTTGAATCCCAGATTACGTCCGTCAGGGGCATCAGTTCCACAATGGCAACCAGGTTTAACAAGCTCGGTGTTTCCACGGTCAGGGACCTGCTCTATTTCTTTCCGAACCGCCACCTTGACTACTCGCTGAGAAAGACAGTTTCGCAACTCGGTGAAGGGGAAGAACAGACCATTGTCGCCAATGTCTGGCAGGCAACCGAGACCCGTCCCGGCGGCCGGAGGAGCACCGAGGCAATCGTTGGTGATGAGACAGGCAATGTCCGCGTAGTATGGTTTAATAACCCTTACGTCGTCCGGCAGTTGGAACCGTCCATGAGGATTGTGCTGAGCGGACGGGTCAGGCTGTTTAACGGTCGCTTTGTATTCGAATCACCTGAGTGGGAACCATGGCAGGATACGGAGCTTGTCCACACCGGACGCCTGGTGCCGGTCTACGCTCTCACCCAGGGACTGCGCCCCCGACAGGTCAGGAAACTGATGAAAGGGATTGTTGACCAGTGGGCGGAACAGGTGCCGGACTTTCTCCCTCCGGTTGTGAGAGAAAGCTGTAACCTCATGGAGTTGTCCACAGCAATATCCCAGGCACATTACCCGGATGATACTGAGACCAAGGACCGGGCCAGAGTCCGCCTTGCCTTTGACGAGCTATTTCTGCTCCAACTGGGAGTACTGGACAAGAAACGGGACTGGCAGGAAAGCCAGCCCGGCAGTCCGCTGCACACCGAAAAGGGTATACTGGACAGGTTCGTGGACTCCCTTCCTTTCAAATTGACCGCCGCCCAGGAGAGGGTACTCGCCGAACTGCTCAATGATATGGAAAGGTCACAACCAATGTCCCGCCTGCTCCAGGGTGAAGTTGGGAGCGGCAAGACGGTTGTTGCCACCGCCGGTCTGCTTACGGCCACCGCAAACGGAAGCCAGGGAGCGCTCATGGCACCCACCGAAATCCTGGCAGAACAGCACTTTACCACCATCTGCCGCCTGCTTGAAGCAGTAGCGCATACGGATGAAGACTCTGACTACCTGCGCACCTACTCCGGCCTTCTCGACCGACAACTTACGGTAGCACTCCTGCTCGGGGCTACCCCGGCAGCACAAAAGCGGGAATTACACCGGAAAACCCGTGACGGCACCATTGACATCATAATAGGTACGCACGCCCTGATTCAAAAGGATGTTGAATTCCATAGCCTGGCGCTGGCAGTGGTCGATGAGCAACACCGCTTCGGGGTGGAGCAGCGCTCCAGCCTGCGGCAGAAGGGTTTCAACCCTCATATCCTGGTAATGACGGCGACACCAATCCCGCGGACACTGGCACTGACACTGTATGGAGACCTTGACCTCTCGGTTATTAATGAACTACCCCCGGGCAGGCAGGCGGTTAAAACGAAGTGGCTCAAGCCGGAACAACGTCCGAGCGCCTACAATTTCCTTAATAGAGAGATAGGCAAGGGAAGACAGGCCTTTATTATCTGCCCCCTTATCGAGGAGTCCGAGGCAGTCCAGGCACGGGCCGCGATAGCAGAGCACGAACACCTCTCCCGCGAGGTCTTTCCCGACCTCAGGGTTGGCCTGCTTCACGGACGAATGTCAACCAAAGACAAGGAGAAAACAATGCGCCGGTTCTACACCGGCGACCTTGATATCCTTGTCTCCACGTCTGTCGTTGAGGTGGGTATTGATGTCCCAAACGCTACCGTGATGATGGTTGAAAGTGCCGACCGCTTCGGGCTTTCGCAGTTGCACCAGTTCCGGGGTCGCGTGGGACGCGGCACCGAGCAGAGCTACTGCATACTCATGGCGCAGGACCCTTCCGCTGTAGGTCTCCAGCGACTGGAGGTTATCGAGAATATCCAGGACGGCTTCCAGCTTGCCGAGGAAGACCTCAGGATGCGCGGACCGGGCGAGTTCTTCGGGACGCGACAGAG
>DUES01000101.1 GCA_011192055.1 Dehalococcoidia bacterium | reverse complement strand
AATCAGCTCACGCTGGGTGATGATAGCCATATTAAGGGTTTTCGTGACCTCGCCGGTGCAGTCCATAAATACGGTACTAAAATTGCTGTCCAGCTGCAACATTCAAGCTGGGAAGTCAGGGATGGAGCCCCGGTACAGGTCGGTCCGTCACCCGTTATCGTACCGGCGCGTGTCATGGGAATTTCCGGTATACCAACTCACGAACTGACGATTGAAGAGATTAACGAGATAATTGACTGGTTTGCTGCCGCAGCCGGGCGGGCTAAAGAGGCCGGTTGCGACGGCGTTGAAATACATGGTGCCCACCAGTACCTGGTCGCTTCATTCTTATCCGCAACCACCAACCAGCGACAGGACAAGTACGGGGGTCCGGTGGAAAACAGGGCCCGGCTCATGGTAGAGATTATCAAGGCGACCAGGGAAGTGGTAGGCCCTGATTTTCCGGTCTGGCCACGACTGAACGGGCAGGAATTTGGGATTGAGAATGGCGTAACCATCGAGGAAACCGAGCAGATAGTACCGTTGCTGGTTGAAGCGGGTGCCCAGGCAATCCACGTTTCCGGGTATGGTGCCGGTTCCTCAGCCATCAGGGCTCCGATATCAGACCGTCCCGGATTCCTGGTACCGCTTGCCGAAAGAGTCAGGAAAGTCACCGTTGTACCCGTAATTGCCGTGGGCAGGCTTGGGGCAGAGCTTGGCGAGCAGGTCCTGTCAGAAGGCAAAGCTGACTTCATTGCCATAGGCCGACGTCTCATGGCCGACCCCGAACTGCCAAACAAATCCGGAGAAGGACGGCTTGATGAAATTAACCCCTGTATCAACTGCATGGACTGTATCGAGCGCCCGGTTACCGATGGACATGGCTGCGCCTGCGCCGTCAACGCTGCTATGGGACGGGAACGGGATTACGAAATAACACCCGCTGCCGTTAGCAGGAAAGTAGTAGTGGCAGGAGGCGGGCCGGCAGGAATGGAGGCTGCCAGAGTGGCTTCCCGGAGAGGTCATCAGGTCGTCCTGTTCGAGGAAGAATCTGCTCTCGGCGGTCAGCTCAAGGTAGCTGCACTGCCTCCGTACAAAGAAGATATTGCCCTCTTGACCGACTACATGTCGAAACAGGTTTCAGAGGCCGGGGTAGAGGTACGCGTCAGCACGAAGGCCAGCCCTGAAACAATAACCGGAATCCGGCCGGACGCCGTTATTATTGCCACCGGCGGCCTTCCGATTACGCCTGACATCCCCGGCGTTAAAGGGTCGAACGTTTTTACTGCCCAGGACGTACTTGCCGGGAAGGTTGCGACAGGACAGAACATAGTCATCATCGGCGGAGGAATGGTCGGCTGTGAGACAGGTCATTTCCTGGCAGAGCAGGGCAAGTCAGTAACCATTGTCGAGATGCTGAAGAGGATGGCAGCGGATGTTTCTCCCATGGTGAGACGCCGCCTGATGGACGGACTGAGAGAGAAAAACGTATCCCTGCTGACCCAGGTAACCTGTGAAGAGATACATGCCGGTGCCGTGACGGTCTCGGCCGCTGAAGGAGAAAAGCAGACTATTCCGGCGGACTCGGTTGTCCTTGCTGTCGGATACAGGCCGGATAACGACCTGTTTAAGGCACTTGAAGGAAAGGTGCCCGTAGTCCGGTGTATCGGTGATTCTTCTGAGCCACGGCGTATCAGGGAAACCATCGATGACGGCTACCGTGCCGGTCTTTCCGTGTAAAGCAAGAGGTATGTTTCAGGGTCTAGTCAAACCCGTACCATCTCGTAATAGCATCCAGTGGTTCTCTCTCCGAGTAGAACTGGTTTACTGTCGACTGCTGGTCAGGGTAACCTATGACAATTCCAAGGACTATCAGCTTTGATTCAGGTATCCCCAGTATTTCCCTGATGACATCCGGGTACATGACTGCCTGGATGGCCGGAATAGTCCCCAGCCCCTGCTTTACTGCGAGGAGCATGATGTTTTCTGCGACCAGTCCGCAGTCGAACACAGGCCAGACATTCAGCCCCTCTTCCTGCGAATAAAAGGCGCGGTCTGTATAAATATAAATAACCACCGGTGCATCGAACAGCCTCAAGCCCTGCAGACCCCACCATATTCTTTTCTCCCTGTCCTCCCGTTCGATACCCATTATTTCAAAGAGCTTGCGGCCTACAGAACGTCTCCGGCCATCAAATGGCTCGGGGAATCCTTTCGGGGCTGCCAGGTCCGGGTTGGTCGGTTCTGCTTCCCTGGTCTTTTCAACAAAAGCCCCGCGAATCGCTTCCAGCTTCTCCCCGCGGACAATGGCGAATTCCCACGGCTGGGTATTCGCCCAGGAAGGTGCACGCTGGGCTGTCTCGATTATTTCCCGGAGGATATCTTCAGGCACGTCTTCCGGTTTATATCCCCTGACACTTCGGCGCTGGCGGATTGCTTCAACGATATCCATAAGCTTTTACGTTCTCCTTAATACAGCTTCCTGCACAAATGGTTTTACTGATTGAGTAATTGTATCAGTAAAACCTTCCGGTGAAAGATAATGTATGCGGTCAGGCTGCATTTGTCAAGAAATCAGGTGAAGTGTATTATGCCTGGTACCGATATTCGTACAGCATTTTTACATGATAATGGTGAAGGGGATACTTCTGCACATTATGGTTGTGCTT
>DUES01000100.1 GCA_011192055.1 Dehalococcoidia bacterium | reverse complement strand
TCTACCGTTTACCGTACCCTGCAGAAGTTCAAGGATTTGGGCCTGGTGGATGTGTTCCATTTCGATGAGGACCACCAGCATTTCGAGGCAAAAAATGCTTCAGAACACCACCACTTGATGTGTATCGGTTGCGGCAGCGTAATTGAATTCGAATATGACCTTATCAACAGTATCCGTACGGAAATACCTGAAGCCGCCGACTTCGATATCAAACGAGCCGAGTTGCGAGTAACAGGTTACTGCTCGAATTGCCGGGGAAAAGATGTTCAGGTATCCACTGATAAGGGGGCAGCTTCAAGCAGGGTGAAAGAAGAAATTGCATGAAGGGGTTTACACTACCCGAATTGAGACTCTCCGGTAAACGGCTGAGTCTACATCGCAGACCGCGAAACCAGACAATCAGCCCTGTCAGTAAAATTGCAATCGTCGGCAGCCCGAACGTGGGCAAAAGCGTCGTTTTCAACCGACTGACCGGCAGGTATGCGGCTATATCGAACTACCCCGGTACAACAGTAGATATTCTGCGCGGTAAAGCCAGGCTTGATGGCAGGGACTATGAAATAGTCGATACACCGGGTATGTACTCTTTCAACCCGATTACGGAAGAAGAGCGGGTAGCCAGAAAAATACTGCTCGAAGAAAAACCGGAGTCCATCCTTCACGTCGTAGACGCCAAGAATCTGGAACGTATGCTGCCTCTGACGCTGCAACTTATTGATGCCGGACTGCCGGTCATACTCCAGGTTAACATGATGGATGAGGCAAAGAATGCCGGTATTGACATTGACATCGAAAGGTTGGAGCGGAAGCTGGGTATACCCGTAGTCCCTACCGTAGCCGTTAACGGTCGTGGAATGGACAATCTGAAGAATACGCTTGCAGCAGAACGCCCGGCATCCAGACCGATAAGAATAAAACACGGCGACAATCTCGAGTCAGCTATCAATAGAATTGCCGGAATGCTGAAAGGAAGCTACCGTCTCTCCGGGCGAGCTATTGGCTTATTACTTCTCCAGGGAGACAAGGAAATAGAGGAGCAGACACAGCAACAGGAAGGGGAGAGCTTAGCACCCATTATAGAGTCCGTCAAGCAGACCCGCATGCAATACGGACAACCGATGAGCTATGTGACCAATGTAAGCTGGCAACAGCAGGTGAAACAAATCCTGACCGGTGTGGTCCAAACGGGAATAAAGGGGAAACCGGGATTTGGAGACAGGCTTAGCCAGGCAATGATGAATCCCGTCATTGGCAGTATCATCTTCGTGGCAGTTACTTATCTGGGGCTCTACCTGTTCGTCGGTGTGTTCGGTGCCGGAATACTGGTCGATTTCATTGAAGGGACTATCTTCGGGCAGTGGATAAATCCCTGGTTTAACGACCTGGTAACACGCTTTATTCCTTGGGAGATTGCCCGCGATTTATTTGTTGGCGACTACGGTATAGTAACACTCGGACTGACCTACGCCTTTGCTATCATCTTTCCGATAGTCGGTACTTTTTCAATCGTCTTCGCAATCATCGAAGACAGCGGTTACCTGCCACGGCTGGCAATGCTTATCGACCGGGTATTCAAGTTAATCGGACTGAACGGCCGCGCCGTAATACCCATTATCCTGGGTTTTGGGTGTGATACCATGGCAACCATCGTGACCCGCACCCAGGAAACAAGGCGGGAGCGCGTAATCACCACCCTGTTACTGGCACTGGCAATTCCCTGTTCGGCACAACTCGGTGTGATATTCGGGATACTCTCGGGCAATACTGCTGCACTGCTGATCTGGATTACGACCATCGCACTCGTATTTGGTTTAACAGGTTATCTCGCTGCCCAAGTGCTCCCCGGAAAGAAGGCTACCTTCTACATGGAGGTACCTCCGCTACGGTTGCCAAAGCTATCAAATGTTGCCAGCAAGACCCTTGCCCGACTGGAATGGTACTTTGCCGAAGTACTGCCAATGTTCATAGTCGCCAGTATCGTCCTCTGGATTGGTGATTTCACAGGGGTATTTAACCATATCCTTCGCGCAATGGAACCGATGGTTGAATTTATTGGTCTGCCCGGAGATACGGCGGTAGCATTTCTGTATGGGTTTTTCCGGCGTGATTTTGGAGCAGCCGGTCTGTATGACCTCCATAGCGCCGGTCTGCTGAACGGTGTACCACTTGTAGTGGCTGCGGTGACAATCACTCTTTTCATACCCTGCATCGCCCAGTTTCTGGTTATGATTAAAGAACGAGGTATAAAGACAGCACTGGCTATTGCCCTGTTTGTCTTTCCCTTTGCCTTCATGGTGGGATTTGTAGTGAACTGGATACTCACCAGTCTGGGGGTAACTCTATGAATAAGTGTCCGCTGTGCGGTTACGAATTTAATACCACTGAAGGTGAAGCAAGCTGCCAGAGCTGCCCGCTTCATAGTACATGTAACATGACAAGGTGTCCGAATTGCGGGTATGAAATACCCGGACAATCAAGACTGCTGACGGCATTGAAATCTCTGACCAGGAGGGAAGATGGACATCGGTGAAAGCGCTGAAGAAGTCCTGGAAATGTTATGGATAGCTATCCGGGAAATGAAAGAGAAAGGGATACCTGTTGATGAACTCAACATGGTAGATGTCGATACACTGCTGGTAATGGGACTTGCTTCTGCATCCAATGATATCATTACGCTAACGGAAAAAGGGTTCCCTGAAGCGAGAAGTGTCGTACGCCGGCACCGGTTGGCAGAGAGACTGCTCACTGATGTTCTCGGTGCCCGTGAAAACAGCATGCATGATACTGCCTGTCGGTTTGAGCACCTGCTAGACCGTGGATTGGATGACAGTATCTGCACACTACTAGGGCATCCCAGGGTATGTCCCCACGGTAAGCCAATACCTCCGGGGAAGTGTTGCGAGGAAGAGCAGGTAGAAACGGGACAGGTTGTGGCACCGCTTTCGCATCTCCTTCCGG
>DUES01000010.1 GCA_011192055.1 Dehalococcoidia bacterium | reverse complement strand
CCGCCTTCTGAACAAGGATATGCACTACGGGATACGGCCTGTTTAGCACTGTCAGCGCATAGATATGTATCACCGGAACGGGAATACCGGTAAGGATTCGAAACCGGATACTGTTTGTTGCTTTGGTGTATGTGGTTAAAGCAACAGTTCCTGCAACCGGCGTAAACAAGGCGAATATTGTTTAGTTAACGGCTAATATCTTATCCTGAATGCAGTATGCCCTTCGGTACCCTCGGACCAGTCGGTGTCAACGTTCACAACTCTGGCTGCAGACGGTCCTTTTTTAAGCTCGTCTATCAGTTTCTGCAGTTGTTCGGTATGTCCTTCAGCCTGTACTTCCACGGTACCGTCAGGAAGATTTCTGGCATAGCCGGTCAATCCCAGTTCTTTGCCACGTTTAACCACGAAGGAGCGGAAGTAAACTCCCTGCACACGTCCGTGTACTATCGCGTGAAGCGTAATCGGTCCAATCATTTCAGTTCCTTATCTTCAGGTAAGAGGTAGTGATGAGTATTCTTTATCGAGACGGTGCAAGCCGTAGTGGTGTGCCAGTTTAAGTGCTTCGCGGAACTCTCCGGAGAGAAGGCGACGGGAAATAAGCGGCACTTCGTGAGCGTGGTATTCAGGCCGGTACTGGGCCATGATGTTGATATACGTACCGGTGGAAATTTCCCCGGCTATGAATCGTACCGTCTCTTCTGTTCCGGCCAGTCCGTTGGGTAACACCAGGTGGCGGATGAGCAGGCCGTGACTGGCTACACCGTCCTCGCTGATTTTAAGGTCACCTGTCTGGCGGTGCATTTCGCTGACAGCAGCCCGGTTCACCGAGGGGTAACCTTTCACACCGGACAGTTGTTCGGCGGTCTTCTCGTCAGCATATTTCATATCGGGCATGTAGATATCCACTATTCCATCAAGCAATTGCAGTGTCTCCACTGCGTCATAGCCGCTGGAGTTGTATACCAGGGGCAGGTTCAAGCCATGACCGGCAGCTATATCCAGTGCATCAAGTATGTAGGGTACAACATGACTGGGAGATACCAGGTTAATGTTGTGGCAGCCTTCTGCCTGGAGACCGAGCATTATGTTTGCCAGTTGTTCACTGTCTAATGGCCTGCCTTCGCCCATCTGGCTGATAGTGTAGTTCTGGCAGAAGACACAATTCAGGTGGCAATAGGCAAAGAATATTGTCCCCGAACCGTTCCTGCCGACAAGTGGTGATTCTTCACCGAAGTGTGGTCCGTAGCTGGAGACAACAACCCGGTCAGTGACGCGGCATTTTCCACTTTCCCCGGAAAGGCGATTAGCACGGCACTTCCGGGGGCACAGGCAGCAGGGCTCAAGCATTGCCCGGGCTCTCTGTACACGGACTTTCAGTTCTCCGGTCCGGTGGATAGACTGATAGCCCGCCACCTGGTTTACTCTTCCTCGTCCTCTTTCCTGACCTTCTTCTTCTTTTTGACGATTTCTACGCCTGAAGAAGCGGGCAGTATTGAGGATATCACCGTTTTCTTGGTATCTTTCTTTGGTTTCTTTGGCTCTCTGTGTCTATAGTCTCGTTTACCCATGATTATCCTCATTCCGGGAGGTGGAGTTCCGGTATTTACTAGAAGTTTAGCAAAGCTGTCTTACTCTGTAAAGTTAGCCAGAAGATTATTCAGTATGGCGTGAGCTGCGTCTGTTTCAGCATTTTTTTTACTTCTGCCTGAACCTCTGCCCAGGATGGTATCCCCGATACTTACTTCGACCGTGAACCACCTGTCGTGAGGTGGGCCGGTAGCTTCGACCACGTTGTAAGTGGGTGCCTGTTGCTGCTGTGCCTGGAGTAATTCCTGGAGTTCTGACTTATAGCTGGTGGCTACGCCCTGGTCGACTGCCTTTTGCAGTTCGGTATCAAGCAACTTCAGGATATAGTCTCCTGCCGTATCATAATCTTTATCAAGGAAAACAGCGCCAATAACGGCCTCCATGGCTCCGGCAAGGTTGGCGGGTTTGGTCCGTCCTCCGGTGGCTTCCTCTCCTTTTCCCAGGAGAAGGTATCCGCCAAGTCCAATCTCCCTGGCTACCCGGGCAAGGGTGTTGCCTTTTACCAGGACAGCACGCAGTTTTGTCATCTTGCCTTCGTCCATAAGCGGGAAGTCAGTATAGAGCTTGGTAGCGACTACCATGCTGAGAACGGCGTCTCCGAGAAATTCGAGTCTTTCATTAGTTGCCGTAACAAGGTTGGAATATTCGTTGGCATAGGAGCCGTGCACCAGTGCTTCCCTGAGGAGTAAGGGATTATCGAAAGAGACTCCAATGGCTTGTTGTGCTGCGGCCAGATTATCCATTATCAGTACTCCTTTCTGACCGGGTTCATGTCTACGAGTCCGGTCAAACAGGGATGTAATGTCAGCATAGTTAGTCAGGAAGGGTCTGTCAACTGTATCCGGTATTTCTTAAATATGAATCATGCCTGTGCCGGTATATTGCCTGTGTAATACTCGTATGATATAATGTTGTGGTTGCTGGGGAATAGTCTAGTGGTAGGACAGCAGACTCTGAATCTGCCAGGGTAGGTTCGAATCCTACTTCCCCAGCCAGCTTTGTTTAACAGGGGATTTGCGGCAGGGAGATGGCCGTTTGGTTCTCAATGGATGATTTGGAGAACCGGGGCTGGGTGTTGTGTGGCGCATTCGTCTAGCGGTTAGGACACCTCCCTCTCAAGGAGGAGATCACCGGTTCGAATCCGGTATGCGCTACCAGACTTGACTTTTACGGTGGTTCATCTCTATAATACGCTGGCAATTTATAAGGATACGGTAACAATCCTTACATGATGCCCGAGTGGCGCAATGGCAGCGCAATCGACTTGTAATCGATAGGTTAGCGGGTTCGAATCCCCTCTCGGGCTGAGTATAAAGAGTGGTTATAGTACGGGGAGGGGTGCCGGAGTGGTTAATCGGAGCAGACTGTAAATCTGCCGCCCTAAGGGCTACGCAGGTTCGAATCCTGCCCCCTCCACCACCGGTTCAACAAGTAAAGTTGGACTTGGCTGTGTAATTCGGTATAATAGGTTTAATATCTGGTATAAAATAGCACAAGTGCCCACATAGCTCAGTCGGTAGAGCACGTCTTTGGTAAAGACGAGGTCACCAGTTCGAATCTGGTTGTGGGCTTGGGTAAAGAAGGGGGACTTTTATGGCTAAGAAGAAGTTTGAACGGACCAAGCCGCATTGCAATGTTGGTACTATTGGTCACGTCGATCATGGTAAGACGACGTTAACTTCGGCGATAACAATGGTGTTGTCCAAGGCCGGTGGCGGAGACACTGGCTACCGTACTTTCGAGAGCATTGATAATGCCCCTGAAGAGAAGGCGCGGGGTCTGACGATTGCCATTGCCCATATTGAGTACGAGACAGAGAAACGGCATTATGCTCATATTGACTGCCCGGGTCATGCTGACTTCATCAAGAACATGATTACAGGTGCCGCCCAGATGGACGGTGCGATACTTGTAGTCAGTGCTCCCGATGGACCGATGCCGCAGACACGGGAACATATCCTGCTTGCTCGCCAGGTAGAGGTCCCCAACATCGTCGTTGCACTTAATAAAGTGGACGTAATGGATGACGAGGAGCTTCTGGAGCTTGTAGAGATGGAGCTGAGGGAGTTGCTCTCCAAGTACAATTTCCCCGGCGATGATATACCCATAATCAGGGTAAGCGCTCTCAAGGCGCTCGAATGTGGCTGTGGCCAGCGTGATTGCGAATGGTGCGGTGGCGTACTGAAGCTGATGGATGCCGTTGACGACTATATCCCGACGCCGGCAAGGCCGAAAGACCTGCCTTTCCTGATGTCGGTTGAAGACGTGTTCAGTATCAAAGGCCGTGGTACCGTTCCGACCGGTAGAGTGGAAAGAGGAGTGGTGAAGGTTGGTGATGAGGTTGAGATCGTTGGTCTTCATCATGAGCCCCGCAAGACTACTGTTACCGGCCTGGAAATGTTCCACAAGTTGCTGGACGAGGCGGAACCGGGTGATGCGGTCGGTGCGCTGCTAAGGGGCGTTGACCGGGGTGATATCGAGCGGGGACAGGTACTGGCGAAGCCGGGTACAATTCATCCGCATACATATGCCGAAGCAGAGGTCTATGTCTTGAGCAGGGAAGAGGGAGGCAGACATACTCCATTCTTCAACGGGTACCGTCCGCAGTTCTATATTCGGACTACGGATGTCACGGGTTCCATCGAACTGCCGGAAGGTATGGAGATGGTTATGCCGGGTGATAATAATATCACCATGAAAATAAAACTTATATATCCTGTAGCTTTGGAACCAGGACTGCGGTTTGCTATCCGTGAGGGCGGCAGGACTGTAGGTGCTGGTACCTTTACTAAGATTATCGAGTAGAAATGGCAAAAAAAACAGAATCCAGGGTCATTATTCACCTTGCCTGCGGCGAGTGCAAGGAGAGGACCTATACGACAACCAAAAACAGACGGAATGACTCTCAGCGCCTGGAGTTAAATAAGTACTGCCCGCGCTGCCGTGTGCATACACCGCATCGGGAAGTGAGGTAGCCCTCTCAGAGGGTAATAAAATGCCAGCCAGTAAACGTTCTGCAGTTACTTCCAGTCAGCGTACAGCTCCTGCGAAGCGGCAGGTTGCGCCGGTAAGCCGCTTTGGTGGCAGGTTCCGTTTCATCAGCGATATCATTGCTGAGTTAAAGAAAGTAACCTGGTTGACCAGGCGGGAAGCTGTCTATCTTACCGGTCTGGTACTTCTGGTTGCAATCAGTGTTGGTATTGTGCTGGGATTACTGGATTTGGGGCTAACGGAACTTGTAAACAAGTTACTCCTGGGTGGCTGATGCTGCCAGGTGAGGGGGTCTTTTCCGGGTGAGGTTTAGTGGGCGAAAATAAGAAAGACTGGTACGCAATTCATACCTACTCAGGGTATGAGGAGCGGGTTAAAAAGAACCTTGAGCAGCGCATCAAGTTCATGGATTCCCGTGAAGAGATTGCGCAGGTGGTTATACCTACCATAGAAGAGGTAGAGATACGAGGTGGTCAGAGACGTACGGTTGCCAATAAGATATTGCCCGGCTATATCCTGGTCGAGATGACAATGACAGACCAGAGCTGGAATATCGTGCGTAATACGCCCGGTGTGACGGGCTTCGTCGGTAGTGGTGGCAAACCGGTCGCTTTGCTGGATGACGAGGTAGACCAGATACTCAAGCAGATGCGGGCGGAAACACCGAAATTCAAGGTAGGTTTCCGGCAAGGCCAGAGTGTTCGTGTCACCGATGGACCCTTCGCCGATTTTGTTGGAATAGTAGATGAGATAGGTACCGAAAAAGGAAAAGTAAAGGTACTGCTCTCCCTTTTTGGTAGAGAAACTCCCGTGGAACTGGACTTTCTCCAGGTGGAGAAACTCTAAGCGCAGCGGGATTGGAGGCAGAGTGGCAAAGAAGGTAGTTGCCGTAATAAAACTACAGATTGAAGCCGGAAAGGCAAACCCCGCTCCTCCGGTTGGACCGGCGCTGGGCCAGCATGGGGTCAATATCATGGGGTTCTGCAAAGAATATAACGACCGTACTTCTTCACAGGCCGGGTCTATTATTCCGGTTGAAATCAGTGTTTTCGATGACAGGTCATATTCATTTATAACCAAAACACCTCCGACAACTGACCTGCTGAAGAAGGCTCTGAATGTGGAGAAGGGGTCCGGGTCTGCCGGAAGTGAGAAAATGCCGGCATTGTCTCGTGCGAAGCTGACCGAGATAGCTGAGTTCAAAGCCAAAGACCTGAATGCAACCAGTACCGAGGCAGCGGAGCGTATCGTGGCTGGAACGGCACAAAGTATGGGAATAGAGATTGAACAGGGATGACTAAACACGGAAAGAAATACCAGGAAGCAATAGGGCTGCTGGATAAGGAAAAAGCTTACTCACCGGAGGAAGCCGTGGACCTGGCCAGGAAGATGGCACCTGCACGCTTTGATGAAACAGTTGAACTTCACCTGCGTATGGGGCTTGATCCGCGTAATGCTACCCAGCAGGTACGCGGTGTTGCCTTGCTGCCAAAGGGACTGGGTAAGAAGGTACGCGTGCTTGTTTTTGCCCAGGGTGAGGCTGGCCGAATAGCTGAGATTGCCGGAGCTGATTACGTTGGTGATGATGAGTTAGCCAAGAAGGTTGAGGGCGGCTGGCTGGAGTTCGATACGGCTATCGCTACCCCGGACATGATGAGTAAGGTGGGCAAACTCGGTCGGATACTGGGCAGACGTGGACTGATGCCCAATCCAAAGTCGGGTACGGTAGTAGCTGCCGAAGACCTGCCGCGCGTAATCGAAGATTCCCGCAAGGGCAGGGTAGAGTTCAAGCTGGACAGGACAGCCATTATCCACATACCACTGGGAAAGGTCAGCTTTGAAAGTGAAAGCCTGATGAGTAACCTTTCTGCAGTGGTTGAAGCGATAATGAAGGCTAAGCCAAGTGGGGCTAAGGGACAGTATGTACGGTCCGCGTACCTGACCACCACAATGGGTCCGGGTATTAAACTTGACCTCAGGACAACCCTCGCACTGACTTCTGGTTGATATCTTTTATACAGGGTATTAAGATAGATATGCCGTTAATGCGGCATACCACATGAACCGGGTGTTTGAATACACTGTAAGGAGGAACGATGGCAGGTATTGTATCATATGGAGCGTATATTCCGTACTACAGAATGCCACGAAGCGTAATTAACGCTGCGTGGGGCCGTGGTGGAGGACGTGGTGAGAAAGCGGTAGCCGGCTATGATGAAGACTCGATCAGTATGTCGGTTTCTGCGGGCATAGACTGCCTGAAAGGAACTGATCCCAAGACAGTTGATGCCGTCTACATGGCAACAACTACACCGCCGTATCTGGAGCGGCAGAACTCCAACATAGTATCAACTGCACTGGACTTCCGTAGAGATGTGCGTAATGCAGATTTCGGTAACTCCCTAAGGGCAGGCGTAAACGCTTTGCGTTCGGCTGTCGAGGCAGTTGCAGCCGGTTCTCTCGATAAGGTACTGGTGACCGTGGCTGACATGCGTTTGGGTGCCTGTTCCGGAGAACATGAACAGTCTTTCGGCGATGGCGCCGCTGCTTTCCTGGTAGGCAACGAAGGTGTGGCTGTTGAGATTGAAGGTAGCTACACCTATTCCGATGACCTTTCAGACTACTGGCGGAGAGATGGTGATACCTTTGTCAGCCAGTGGGAAGACCGCTTTGGACGTGATGCAGGTTATAACAAGATTCCGCGTGAGGTTGTCAAGGGACTTCTTGATAAAATGAATCTTGAACCCAAGGATATTGCCAAGGTATGTGTTTTTGGGGCTAATGCCAGGGCACAGGCAAGTCTGGCCAAGGCAATGGGATTCACCCCGGAACAGATACAGGACCCGCTTCTGGACAGCGTCGGTAACACCGGAGCGGCACTGGCACCGATGATCCTGGTTGCAGCCCTTGAAGACGCAAAACCGGGAGAAAGGATACTCATGGTATCCTGGGGTAATGGCTGTGATGCCGTTGTCCTGAAAGCTACTGACGAAATCGAGAAGATTAAAGACAGAAGAGCCATTAAAAGGCACATTTCCATAAAGGGGACGCTGGACAGCTATGGCAAGTACATGCAGTGGCGGGGCTTGGTACCAACTCCGTCGCGTGGCGGTATGAAAATTGCAATGTCCGCAGAGTGGAGAGAACGACAGCTCGGATTACCTCTCTATGGTGTGAAATGTCTGAATTGCGGTACAGTCCAGCTTTATATGAGCGGCTCTACAATGCGTGCCCATATTTGCCTGGAGTGTCAGGCCAAGGATAACTTTGAGCCTTACCGTTTTGCTGATAAGACAGGTAAAACAGTCAGCTTCAGCCATGACTACCTTGGTGGTGGTATTAACCCACCGATGACGCGTGCCGTTATTGACTTCGAAGGGGGCGGCAGAGGCCTGTTCGACATGGTTGACCGGGACCCGGAGGAATGTAAGGTTGGCCTGCCTGTAGAGATGACTTTCAGGAAGGTACCACTAGGCGCCGGTTCCACCAGTTACTTCTGGAAGTGTAAGCCGGTCAGGGAATAAAATATAATTAACCAGCTGAATAGATAATCAGGGAGGAAATCAAAATGGCAGGAAGTATCAGGGATAGGGTTGCTGTTGCTGGTATGGGGTGCACCAGATTTGGAGAACGTTGGGATGCCGGTGCTCACGATTTGATCGTGGAAGCTGCCTATGAGGCCCTTGAGGATGCCGGGATTGATGTTACAGATATCCAGGCTGCCTGGATGGGAACGGCGACAATGAGTACCGGTATGTCACTGTCTGAACCCATGAGGTTGCAGTACATCCCCGTTACCAGAATTGAAAACGCCTGTGCCACCGCTTCAGATGCATTCCGCAATGCGTGTTATGCAGTGGCGGCCGGTATTTACGACATCGTGCTGGCAGTTGGCGCGGACAAGTACAAGGACAGCGGTCTCAGCGGTTTGACTGATGGGTCAATACCTGGACCCGGTCATGCTATGACGGCGGGAGCCACCGGCCCGCCACCGGCACAGTTTGCCATGCTGGCTACCACATATTTCGACCATTACGGCCTCAGTTTTGAGGAAGGCAAACACATGATTGGCAGAGTCTCATGGAAGAGTCACGCGAATGGACAACGGCACAAGAAGGCTCACTTCCAGAGGGAAGTCAGCATGGATGCAATTCTCAATGCGCCAATGATTGCCTGGCCACTGGGTCTGTATGACTGCTGCGGCGTCAGCGATGGTGCGGCTGCGGCTGTTATCACAACACCGGAAATAGCCAAGACATTACGCAAGGGCAAAGAGCCGCCCATGTTTGTCAAGGCACTGCAAATTGCCATGGCACCCAATGACGGCAACTTCAACACAAAATTTGACTACATGCATGTAGAGGCTACGGTACGGGCTGGAGAGCGAGCTTACGAAGAGGCCGGTATTACCAATCCCCGCGAACAAATCAGCATGGCTGAAGTCCATGATTGCTTCTCAATAACCGAGGCAGTCACGATGGAAGACCTCAAGTTCAGCGAGCGTGGTAAGGTACAGAAAGATATTGAAGACGGTTTCTTTGACCTGG
>DUES01000001.1 GCA_011192055.1 Dehalococcoidia bacterium | reverse complement strand
ATCTCGGTCCCCAGTGCTGCCTGTGCGAAGTTTATTGATAAACCGTAGAGGATATCATCCTCTTCCCGTTTGAAGTAATCGTGTTCAATGACGGATATAACGACGAAGAGGTCGCCGGAAGGTCCTCCCCTGGTCCCTTCTTCACCTTCACCGCGCAGGCGGATCTGATTTCCGTCATCAACTCCGGCCGGGACCTTGACCATAATCTTACGCTGTTGCTTTTCCCGTCCGCTGCCTTTACAGGAAGGGCAGAAATCAGTAATAATCCTGCCTTCGCCACGGCACCGGGGGCAGGTGGTTACATTGGTGAAACGGCCGAATATGCTGGCCTGGACGCGGCGTACTTCTCCGGCACCGTCGCAGTTGGGACAGCGGACCGGCTGTGTACCCGGTTTGCTGCCGGTACCCTGGCATTCGGAGCAATTTTCCGTTCGTGAAATGTCCAGCTCTTTTTCACAGCCGAAGGCGGCTTCATCAAGGGTGATACGAAGCCTGGTCTGCAGGGAGGTACCACGTTGTGGTGCCTGGCGCGTGGACGAAGTTCTTCCGCCGAAGAAGGCATCAAAAATGTCTCCGAAACCGAAGTCGGACCCCTGGAAACCCTGTCCGAAGAGGTCCTGCCCTCCGCTGTGCCCGAAACGGTCATAAGCCGCACGTTTATCGGTATCCGATAGCACTTCGTAGGCCTCATTGACCTCCTTGAACTTGTCTTCTGCACCGTCTCCATGATTATGGTCCGGATGGTACTTGAAGGCTAGCTGCCGGAATGCTTTTCGGATATCTTCATCGGTGGCATTTCTTTCTATGCCCAGAACTTCATAGTAGTCACGTTTTGGCGGCATAATATTCTCTGGTCCAGTCCCCGGTGTTTCGTTACAATAGACCCCGGGAGTACTGCGTTATCAGGACACTCCTCTTTTCCGGTCTGACGATATTTTACAGTGTATTCGGGTCCGGAGGGATATGCTCGGGTGGTCTGACCAGCTTCATCTTAAGTGCTTCCTGCTGGCAGCCTACCACACAGGAACCGCACCCGAAACAGTTCTCAGCAATAACGGACGCCTTGTACTTTTTGCTGCCTTCGGGTTTTACCATTTCCACGGCATCGAACAGGCAGCGCTCGACGCAGTCCTGGCAGCCGGTACAGTCATCCTGGTTAACGTATGCCTGGTAGCGGCTTTTCTCCCATATTGTACCAATGGGGATTCCGGCCTGGTCTGCGGGGACGTACATCATGCAGCAATCACGGCAGCACTGGCAGCTAAGCCTGGGGCCAACCATGGCCGCATTATTGTTCCACTTGTGCAGAAGCCCGTTCTCTTCGATGATATCATTCAACTCCAGGGCTTCCTCCAGGCTTAGCTCCTTTCCTGAACCCCTTGTGATAACATAGTCGGCAGCCCGGCCAAACTGAATACAGGAAAAGTGAGCTACTTCATCGTGGACCTCACACGGTTCTCCCACTGAAGCAGTACAAAGGCGGCAGGAACATGGCGCCGCGGCGATTCGTTCCTGGGCCTTCAATATCTCCGGGAAGTTTTCGTAAGGTAAGATGCCGTTAAGGTCTTTAATTGACTTGTAAGCGGGGACAATCCGGTCAACGCACTTGTCCCGATTCTTCATGTCCTCCGCAAACTGCGGGTACATCTCGTTCATGACGAAGTCATACCACAGCTCGAAGAATTTGCGGTCTCTCTCTATGTCAAGCTCCATTGTTGCCTGGACGGCATCGTGAAACTGGCCAATCGAGCGAGCAAACCGGTAGAACTCACGCCGGCGAAAGTCTCCCCGTGGAAAGATGACGCCTTTAAAGAAAAGCTCATCGAGAGAATCTCTCACCCGGTTAACGTCTAATCCCGTTTTCTCGGCTACCTCCTCTGCGGTTCCCGGTAATTCCGTCACCATCCACGCCTGGTCAGGGGACATTAACTCCTCCAGTATCGGGCGTAAACGCTTTGAACCGGGGAATCCCAGGTGTTCCATGAGCAATTCGAAGGCGTTGTCTCTACTCACCGGTTTTACCCTCCTTCATCATCCTGTTTAGAGTTTCCAGTCTGGCCGCTTTCTTGCCATACGAGCTATGCCAGTATTATAACCCTTTATCTCCGTGTGACGCCAAACCGGTTATACCTCGCGGAATTCTCCGTCAACAGTGCCTTCGTCATCTCCCCCCTCGGGAGGCGGCTCGGAACCAGGAGGCGGTTGCTGCTGGTAGACGGCTTGCCCCACTTTCTGCATGGTATCAGACAGCTCCTGGCTGGCCCTCTTGATGGCCTCGATATCAGCCCCCTGCAGGACAGAGCGAACCGCTTCTATCTTCTCCTCAACCTCTTTGTTGAGGTCTTCGGGTATCTTGTCCTTATTATCCCTGAGAGTCTTTTCAGCGGTGTAGGCCATGGTGTCCCCGGTATTGCGGACCTCTACCTCTTCGCGGCGGCCGGCATCCTCCGCAGAGTGCATCTCTGCCTCATGCTGCATCTGGTCTACCTCGTCCTTGGAAAGGCCGCTGGAAGCCGTAATAGTAATCTTCTGCTCCTTACCGGTGCCTTTATCATGGGCTTTGACACTGAGAATCCCATTGGCGTCAATATCAAAGCTGACCTCCACCTGGGGTAAGCCACGGGGTGCGGGCAGGATACCATCGAGCATAAACCGTCCCAGGGTCCTGTTGTCTGCTGCCATTGGTCTCTCGCCCTGGAGAACATGAATCTCCACACTCGGCTGGTTGTCAGTGGCAGTGCTGAATATCTGGCTCTTGGAGGTTGGGATGGTGGTGTTACGATTAATAAGCGCAGTGACCACGCCACCAAGTGTCTCGATACCAAGCGTAAGCGGTGTTACGTCCAGCAGCAGTACGTCCTTGACGTCTCCCTTGAGCACTCCTGCCTGGATTGCAGCCCCGATAGCTACCACTTCGTCCGGGTTGACGCCTTTATGCGGCTCCTTGCCGAAGAACTGCTTGACTTTTTCCTGTACCAGCGGCATTCGTGTCTGCCCGCCGACCAGTACCACCTCGTCAATCTGGGCAGCCGTTTTTTCGGCGTCTGTCAGTGCTTGCCGGCACGGCCCGAGACTTCTTTCCACCAGGTCCATTACAAGCTGCTCCAGCTTGGCCCGGCCAAGCATTATGCTCAGGTGCTTGGGACCACTGGAATCAGCGGTGATGAACGGCAGGTTTATTTCGGTCTGCTGGACCGAGGACAGCTCTGTCTTGGCTTTTTCGGAGGCTTCCTTCAGTCGTTGCAGGGCCATCTTGTCCTGCCGCAGGTCAATGCCCTGCTCCCGCTTGTACTCGTCACAGACCCAGTCCATGATTCTCTGGTCGAAATCATCGCCACCCAAATGGGTATCCCCGTTGGTGGACTTAACCTGGAAGGTGCCGCCGCCCAGTTCAAGAATGGAGATATCGAAGGTACCGCCACCGAGGTCATACACCGCGATTACCTCCTCCTCTTTCTTGTCCAGTCCATATGCCAGGGAGGCGGCGGTGGGCTCGTTAATGATACGCAGAACTTCCAGTCCCGCTATTTTGCCGGCATCCTTGGTCGCCTGGCGCTGGCTGTCGTTGAAATAGGCCGGTACGGTGACCACGACTTCATTGACGGATTCTCCGAGGTATGCTTCCGCATCTGTCTTCAGTTTCTGAAGTATCATCGCCGAGACTTCTGCGGGACTTGCTTCTTTGCTGTCCATGACGACCCTGGCGTCCCCGTTGGATGCTTTCACTATCTTGTAAGGCAGCAGCTTCCTGTCGTATTCCACGGAAGGTTCATCGTACTTCCGTCCCATAAGTCGCTTGATACTGAAAACAGTGTTGTCGGCGTTGGTGATTGCCTGACGACGGGCTACCTGCCCAACGAGACGCTCACCGCTCTTGCTGATTGCCACGACTGATGGTGTAGTACGACCACCCTCAGCATTGGGGATGACGGTAGGCTCTCCGCCTTCCATAACTGCCACTGCGCAGAATGTTGTCCCCAGGTCTATTCCGATAACCTTTCCCATTTTCTCTCCTCCTATCCAGGACGTATCCGTAACATTCGTATTAATACCGGGATTTTCTCATTGCTGGTTCAGACCCGGAGTATCAGGCTTGTTCGGCCTCTCCGTTGCCCACGATAACCATGGACGGTCTGAGCACCCTGTCATACAGCATATAGCCTTTCTGCAGTTCCAGTACCACGATTCCTTCTTCGCCTTTGCTGTGTCCGGCCGCTTGGTGGAAATTAGGGTCGAAGGTCTCTCCAAGCGCCTGTATCAGGGATAGACCCTGGCTCTCCAGGCTGGTCCGGAGTTTCCGCTCAATAAGGCGTATTCCTTCCACCCAGGAAGATTCAGCCATCTGGGGTGCAATTGATTCAAGCGCCCGTTCCATATCATCCAGTACTGACAGCAGACCAGTCATAACCTGTGCTTTGGTGAACCTGGAAAGCTCTTCTTTCTCCTGTTCACTGCGACGTTTGTAGTTAGTGAAATCCGCCTGTGCTCTCTGCCAGTTGGCAAGGTAATTTTCCGCTTTTTCTTTTTCCTCGTCCAGGGCATGGTTCAAGGCTGT